>JAYTHT010000127.1:0-5912 GCA_043732365.1 Novosphingobium sp.
ATCAGCCGCATCCCCAAAACCATGCAGGACGCGATCATCTCGGTCGAAGACCACCGGTTTCGCGACCATTGGGGCGTCGATCCGATCGGCATTGCACGATCAATCGTGGTGCGCGCCGAAAAAGGCCATTGGCGGCAGGGCGGATCGACAATCACCCAGCAATTGGCGCGCAACACGTTCCTGAATTCCAGCCGCACGTTCGATCGCAAGGGCCGCGAAATCCTGCTCGCGCTCGCGCTCGAAACCCGGTTCAGCAAAGACCAGATCCTCGAACTGTATCTGAACAAAGTCTATTTCGGCGGCGGCGCTTATGGCGTCGATTCCGCCGCGCGCAAGTTTTTCGGGCATTCGGGCGAACAGATGAGCCTGGCTGAGGCCGCAATTGTTGCAGGGCTGGTCAAAGCGCCGTCGCACTATTCGCCCACCGCCGATGCGCAGGCCGCAGTCGGCCGCGCCCAGGTCGTGTTGCAGACCATGCGCGAATCGGGCGCAATTACGCCTGCCGAGGAAAAAGCGACCGACCTCAAAGGCGTGAAACTGGCGCAAGAAGCCGGGCAGAATTCTGCGCGCTATTTCACCGATTGGGTTCTGCCACAGCTAGACCAGATTCTGCCCGACAATGATCGACCGATCGAAGTGTGGACCACTCTCGACCCTGTCGCGCAACACGCCGCGACCGAGGCGATCCAGGCCAATGCGCCAAAGGATGCGCAAGGCGCGCTGTTCAGCGTCGACCGCGATGGCGCGGTGCTGGCGATGGTCGGCGGCACCGATTACGTCACATCCAATTACAACCGCGCCACCAACGCCGTGCGTCAGCCGGGGTCGGCGTGGAAACTGTTCGTCTATCTCGCCGCGCTGGAGGCGGGGTACAAACCTGATGATAAAGTCGTCGACGAACCGGTCACAATCGAAGGGTGGAGCCCGCGCGATTCGGGCGGCCACTATGCGGGCCAGATCGACGTGCGCACCGCCTTTGCCTATTCGAAAAACACCGTCGCGGCGCAATTGGGCAACGAAGTCGGGTTTGGCGCGGTCGCCAACATGGCGCGCCGCTTTGGCGTGACCACGCCGATCAACACGATGCCATCGATGGTGCTGGGTACCAGCGATGTGCGCATGGTCGACATGGTCCGCGCCTTTGCCGAAGTGTCAGCCAAAGGCCAATCGCTGATGCCCTATGGCATCCGCAAAGTCACCACGACCGAAGGCGAAGTGCTGTACAGCCATCGACCCGACGCGGCGCAACAACTGGTGCCCGATTATGTCGCTGCCGGAATCACCGACTTGTTGCAGACTGCAGTGTCGATCGGCACCGGTCGCGCCGCGCAGATCGGCCGCCCGGTCGCGGGCAAGACCGGCACCACCACATCGAACAGGGACGGCTGGTTCCTGGGCTTTTCCAGCGGCATCACGACCGGCGTGTGGATGGGCCGAGACGACGCCAAACCGGTTCCTGGCCTGCAAGGCGGCACCGCCCCGGCGCGCGCGTTCGCCGCCTATATGCGCGTCGCCACTGCCAAACGCCCGCCGGAAAAATTTCAGACTGATCTGAAACTGCCGCAATACCAGATCGAGCCCGACGACGAGGCGATGCAAAATAACCCCGACAATTACTTCTACGCCGATCCGGCGGGCAATATCGCCAACCATCAGCCCAACACCCCCGATTCGGGCGATGTCCAGCCCGCGACGCGCAACCACGACGACACCGTCCCGGTCGGCGACGAGCCGGGCCACGCCGCCAACGACGATTTGTTGGATCAGGCCACCGGACGGCGCCGCCCGGCCCAGCGCGCCACACCGCGCGCCACGCCGCCGGTGCGCCCGGCACCCGCATACGGGTACTGACGATTGCGCCCACCGCTGCCTGTACCCGAGGACGTAATTCCGGTCAGTGCCGTGATCAACACCGCGCTGTGATTTGCCATTTTCTGCATGGTGTTCGTCCTGGGCCGGCGCGGGCCGGTGTCGGGCGTGGGCGCCTTTGTGTTCGATTTCGGCCACAGGCGTTCATGATCGCGCTGATGGCCACGCTGGTGCCGGGCGCGCTGGCGCCAATCGCCATGCCGCCGGGGTTGCGCGCGGCGCTGACGCCGCGAGGCTAGAGCGTGATTTAATGCGAAAAACCGGCGCCCACTTTTTCGCATCACGCGATAAATCAGCCAAATAAAGCTGCAGTTCAGTCGAATCCCCATAGCTTCGCACGCCCTACCCATGGCAGACCAACCCGACTGGCTTTTGCAAGGAGGCGGGCAATGCGCGTGACGGTATTCGTAAAAGCAACCGAAGACAGCGAAACTGGCGCCAGCGCGTCGTCCGAAGCTTTCGCGGCCATGGGTAAATTCAACGAGGAGCTGGTCAATGCCGGAATCCTGCGCGGCGCCGACGGCCTGACGCCATCATCCAAAGGCAAGCGCGTGGCATTCGATGGCCAAACCCGCACCGTGACCGATGGTCCCTTTGCACAAACCCGCGAACTGGTCGCCGGGTTCTGGATCTGGGAGGTCGAAGATATGGACGAAGCCGTGGCATGGGTGAAACGCTGCCCCAACCCGATGCCCGGCCCCAGTGAAATCGAAATCCGCCCGCTGTTCGACATGGCCGACTTCCCCGAAGCCCAAACCCCCAAATTCAACGAAAGACGCGATCGCCTGCGCGAAAAACTGGCAGGCACATTGGGACCCGCTGGCGCGTTGGGCGGCCTGGGCAGCTAAACCAGGCCCGATGCCAGGTCATTGTCCAAAATCACGAAATTGAGGTCATCGCGCAAAGGCGTGCCAAACCGATTGTCCCAATACGGAAACAGCTTGATCTCCCCTGGCAACCGGCCCCTGCCCCTTCCCGCCGGAAAGGGGCAGTTTGATCGGCCAGTGGTCAGTGCAGGCGAACCGGGAAGTAGAACGCGGGCTGGCCTCGGCGCTGGATGCGCAACAGGATGGCTTCGCGGTTTTCGGTTTTGGCCTGTTTCACGATCGTGTCGAGGTCGGTGCGCGACGTGACGGGTTTGTAGTTCGCCGACAGGATGATGTCCCCGCGCTGCAGACCTTTGGCCGCAGCGTCGCTGGATTCGTCGACTTCGGTGATCACGACACCGTGGACATCGTCGCCCAGGCCCAATTGGTGGGCGATCTGGGTGGTGACAGGGATGACCGCCACACCAAGCGATGCCTGCATCGACGGGGCCGTGGCATGGGGTTTGGCGGTGCTGCCGGGGCCGAAGTCCTCACCCTCCTTCTGTTCTGGATCAAAGCTTTGTTTGGCCAGGTCTTCTTCGCTGGGACGTTTGCCGATGATCGCGTTTAGCGTCAGGTTCTGGCCGTTGCGGATAATGGCAAGAGGCACATGTTTGCCAGGCGCAGTGTTGGCCACGATATAGGAGAGCGACTGTTCGGGAGTGACCAGTTTGCCATCGACGCTGACGACGACGTCGCCGGCCTGAAGTCCGGCTTTGGCAGCGCCTTGTGCCGGTTCGACGGACTGGACGAATTCGCCGCGTTTCTTGGCAAGGCCGAGCGAGGCGGCAAGGTCGTCCGACAACGGCTGGATGCGCACGCCGAGGTAGCCGCGTTCGATGGCGACGCCGTGGACCAGTTTTTCGACGATCGGTGCGGCGGTTTCGGCAGGGATGGCAAAGCCGATACCGACGCTGCCGCCGGTGGGGGAAAAGATCGCGTTGTTGATGCCGATCACATTGCCGCGCATGTCAAACATCGGGCCGCCCGAATTGCCGCGATTGATCGAGGCGTCGGTCTGGAGATAGCGATCATAGGCAGAGCCGGTGCCGGTGTTGCGATAGACCGCCGAGATAATCCCCTGAGTCACAGTGCCACCCAGGCCAAACGGATTGCCGATCGCGATAACCCAGTCGCCGACGCGCGATTTTTTCGAATCGCCGAATGTGACGAAAGGAAAGGGTTTTGGGCCGGTGATTTTCAGCACTGCAAGGTCGGATGCGGCGTCTTTGCCGACGAGTTTGGCCGGGTAATCGGTGCCGTCGGTCATGGTGACGGTGATCGATTCGACTTCGCCCGAGCCTTCGGCGGTGATCACGTGGTTGTTGGTGACGATATACCCGTCAGCAGAAATGACGAAGCCGGAGCCGAGCGATTGGGCTTCACGGGTTTGTCCGCCGCCTTGGGCCCCGCCCTTATCGCCGCCACCCTTATCGCCGCCGCCACCCTGGCCGCCAAACAATTCGCCAAACGGCGTGCCGGCAAACGGGTTGGCGTTGGCCTGGACTTTGACGCGCTGGCGGGTCGAGATGTTGACCACCGCGGGCTGAAGCTGTTGGGTCAGGTCGGCAAAGCTGGCGGGGGCGCCACCGCGGGGCACGACCGCAGCGATTTGCGCGCTGTCATTTTGCGCGACCTGGGCGCCGGCAGGAAGGCCGGTGACAAGCGTTAACGCGCTGCCGGCGAGGAGCAGCGCCGAAGTAACTCCATAAGCATATCGCACGTGGCAAAGTCCTCTTGTTCACATCGTGAAAGCCCGGAGCTAACGAATCCGGATCAGTCAGACACCTTCAAATCCATGGTCTTGCCTGAACGGCAATTGAATATCCGGCAAACCGGCTAATGGGCAAAGGCCTATTTGCCCCGAAATTGTTTCAAGTAGGCGTTGTCGGGCGACATCACGATCGCGGTGTGGCTGCCTTTTTGCGCAAAGGTCGCGTCATAGCTTTGCATGGCGCGGTAAAAATCGTAGAATTCGGGATCTTTGGTAAAACTGGCGGCATAGATTTGAACCGCGCGCGCCTCTGCTTCCGCACGGATCAGGCGGGCGTTGCGGTGGCCTTGCGCGGCGGTGTCCTGCGCTTGCACCTCTGCACCAGTGTTCATTTGCGCATATGCGGCGTCGAGCGGTGCCCCATCGGGCAATGCGAGCCGCGACAAGCCAAAGTCGGTAACATGCACGCCATAACCGGCCAGTTCGCGATCGAATGCATCGCGTATTGGCGCAAAGCCCTGACCGCGTTGCAGCGCGGTGACGTCCGCCATGGTGATGCGGCCAAGCTGTTGGCGCACGACCGAAGCCAGAATGTTGCGCAATTCGCCTGCAACATGGTCAGGGAAGGCTTGGCCGGGCGTGCCCAGCGCCTGGTAAAAACGCACCGGGTCGGTCACACGCCACGTGGCATAGGCGTCGACCATCAGAGGTTGCCCATCGCCTGTGGTGACGCGCGTATTGTCGAGCGCCACAGTCATCAACCGCCGATCGAGCCAGACGACCCGTTCGGCGATCGGCCAGCGAAACGCCAGGCCGGCGTCATCGCCCGTGGCGCGCCACGCATTGATCACGCGCACCGGTTGGCCAAAGCGCAGCACCAGCGCGGCGCGATCGGCGGGTACCGGGGTCACAACCGTCAGTGCCAGCGCGGCGACAGCGACGACGCCGAGCCCAATCGCAATCCGGCGTCGCCCCACGTGATCCAGCGCGTGACCCAGTGTCATGCCATCAATGGCCATTGGCGGCGCCTGCATCGTTACCGGTTTTATCGTTGCCGGTTTTCTGGGGGCCAGTCGACTGAACCTGGGGCGACTGAACCTGGGTCGGCTGAACCTGAGTCGGCTGGATCAAAGGCGGCAGGGCCATGGTCGTGCCCGGCGCATCGACGATCACTTTGTCGCTTTGCGCCAGCACGCGTTCCATCGTCGCATAATACATCTGGCGGCGGGTCACATCGGGGGCGTGACGGTACTGGTCATAGACTGCGTCGAATGCGCCCGCTTCGCCTTGCGCGGTGACAACCAGCTGGCGCGCCCAGCTGTGCGCCTGCATCGCCTCGGTCGCGGCATCGCCGCGCGCCGCAATCACCGCGCGCAAGGCGTCGGCGATGTGCGCGGGCGGATCGGCGCGGCGGATGTCGATGCCGGTCACGGCAATCCCGGCGCGATCGCGGTCCAGCATGA
>JAYTHT010000128.1:0-1693 GCA_043732365.1 Novosphingobium sp.
ACCGGGCCGGTCCACAGGATCAGGCCCTTTTTCTTCTTTTCAACGTGATAGTGCGGCATTTGCGCCATCCAGCGGACTTTGCCGGTGGTCTTGGCAATGCAGAACAGTTTGTCTTCGTCGGTCAGCGTAAAGATCCATTCGCCCGCCACCGAAGGCGTCGAAATCCCGGCCATGTTCAATTCCCAGACGCGCTGGCCCGTCACCAGTTCATAGGCGGCCATGCGCCCGCCCTGGCCCAGCGCATAGACGCGGCCGTTGTCGATGATCGGATCGGCATCGATATCGGTAATCGTCGATACCGACGTCGCGATCGAGGTGCGCGCCAGGGCATCGGTCCACAACTGACGCCCGTTTTCATACCGATAGGCAATCAATTCGCCCGACGAATAGCCAGCTACAATCGTGCCCTGGCCTACCGCAGGTGCCGCCACGCCAAACACGCCGGTCTGCGCCAAAGAGCCGGATTCATTCCACTGCGTCGCGCCAGTATCAGCGTTCAGCGCTGCGATTTGGTTGTCCTGCGTCATCACGAACACCGAACCATACCCGATCGTCGGCGATCCACGCAGCGGTCCAAGCGGCTTTACCCGCCATTTGACTTTGCCTTTGTCGGCGTCGATCGCGGCCACTTCGCCCAGGCCGGTGGTGACATAGAGCACGCCATCGTCAAACGCCGCACCGCCGCCAAACACCGCCGCAGTATCGGCGGCAACGTTGAACGTTTGCGACCACACTTCCTTGCCCGTGTCGGCGTTGTAGGCGCGCACCACACCCAATGTGTCCATCACATACAGCTTGCCGCCACCAATCACCGGTGCCGCGGCCAGGCGGCGCAGTTCCGACGAACCCGAAATCTGCGCTGTCCACAATTTGTGTGGATGTTCGTCCAGCGCGAGGTGGCCATAGGATTTGGACCCCGATCCGCCGCCTTGCGCCCATTCGGTGTTGACCTGCGCCGGGGGCAGCACGACTGCGACACTCGACAGATTTTCGTCGACTTTGGTGCCGGCCTCGATCCGCGACAGGATCGGCACGCGCGTGCCAACGGTCGGCGTCGATTTGACTTTGTGCGTGTGCGCGCCGCACGCGCCCAGCGTCAGCGCCAGCGCGGCCATTGCCGTGATGGCCACAGCACGCCGCATTGAAACCGCGCTAACAAAAGGGACATTCATCGTGTCATGCGGCATACGCGTTCCTGAATTCATGATATCGCGGCCCTATTGTGCAAGAGCTGGCGCGGCGACAGAGGGCGCTTCGCCCGGATCGATCCCGAGCTCGGTGGCAAGCTGGCTGGCGCGGCGACGCAGCGATTCGGGCACGCCCATATCCTTGGACATTTGCGCAAACAGCGCGCCGGCCTCGGCCTTATGGCCCGCCTTGATTTCGGCAACTCCGACCAATTCGCCCGCGCTGCCAAACCAGGGATTGCCCGGCACGGCCAGCGGTTTCAGCCGGTCAATCACAGTCTGCGGCGGAACCTGGTCAAACCGGATTGCCATTTCACGGATGCTGGCCAGGTCGCGATACGGCTGCGGCGCTTTGGGATCGGCGGCAATCGCGGCAAAGATCCGCACAGCATCCTCGGGCTTTTTCTGATCGAGCGCGACTCCGCCTTCGACCAGCTTTGCCGATGCCGCATATCCTGGGCCGCCACTCGCGACGAGCTGGTCCAGGCTGGCCTTGGCCGAGTCAT
>JAYTHT010000129.1:0-1692 GCA_043732365.1 Novosphingobium sp.
GGGAAAGATGGGCAAAACAGCGGCGGGAGCTGTGTGGCTCAACGACGATGCCCTGCGCCCCTACGATTACTGGACGTTTTGGCGCAATACGCAGGACGGTGACGTCGGCCGTTTCCTGCGGCTTTTCACCGACCTGCCGTTATCCGAAATCGCGCGGCTTGAATCGTTACAAGGCGAAGAGTTGAACGATGCCAAGAAGATTCTGGCTGATGCGGCGACTGCGTTGGCGCACGGCGATGCGGTCAGGGGCGACGACCTGCCCCGCCATGCCATCGCGACTGAAGTCATAACCATTGTCGATGCGCTGATCGCGCTTGAATTCGTAACGTCGAAGGGCGAGGCCCGTCGTATGATTGCAGGGGGCGGCGCGCGGATTGACGGGCAGAAAGTGACCGACGAGGCAGCGCTCATCGCGCCCGGTGCAGAACCCATCATGGTTTCGGTGGGAAAAAAAATGCGCGGCTTGATCGTTCGCTAAAGGGTAAACGCATCGGCAAGCTTAGTTGTTGACGGAAAAATGGTCGCATGGCTGTCAGACGCCTCAGCCATGCAAAAAGCCTCCGCCGCGCGGCTCGCCGCACATGTCGCACAGGTCAACCGCCGACGTGCGGCACGCCAGGAAATTCATGCCGACACCTTGATGACCGATCGCGAAGGGCGCCTCTCGGGCGTAAGACTGCTGAACCTGTCCGAGGACGGGTTCATGGCAATCACGGACATGGATCAGTGCGAGCGGGAACCAATCCGTATCGATATGCCAATTGTCGGATGGGTCCGCGCCGACATTGTGTGGGTGCTGGGCGAACGGATCGGTGCCGCGTTCCGTGAGGCACTGACGCCGTTGCAGATGGATGCGATCGTGCGGGACGTGTCGCGCTAACCAGCGCGGAGCAACCCGACCGCTGCATCCCGTTCAAACAGATAGAGCGCTGTCCGGGCCGCTTGTCCGCGCCGACCTTCCAACCCGCCATCGCGATCCACAAGCAACCGCGCGTCGTCGGTCGCGGTCGCAATCATCGCGATGATCTGCTCAGCAGTCGCGACCCGGAACCGGGCCTCACCCGATTGGCGTGTTCCGAGCACCTCGCCGCCGCCGCGCAAACGCAGGTCTTCTTCGGCGATCCGGAACCCGTCGTTGGTTTCGCGCATCAGGGCGAGGCGCGCGCGCGATGTTTCGCTCAGTCGACTGCCGCGGAGGAGCAGACAGACCGAGCGCGCCGCGCCGCGCCCCACCCGCCCGCGCAGCTGATGGAGCTGGGCCAGGCCGAAGCGGTCGGCTTCCTCGATGATGATCAACGACGCGTTGGGGACGTCGACGCCAACTTCAATTACGGTGGTGGCGACCAGAACTGACAGCTGTCCAGAAGCAAATGCCGCCATGGCGGCGTCTTTTTCAGCTGGTTTCATTCGCCCGTGGACAAGGCCGACGCGCTCGCCAAAGCGAAGCTTCAAGCCGACGGCGCGGGCCTCCGCCGCAGCGCGGTCGCTCACTTCGCTGTCTTCCACGAGGGGGCAAACCCAAAAGGCTTGTTTGCCCTCGGCGAGATGGCGCGCCAAGCCGGCGACAACCTCATCGATCCGGTCGGCGGCAATTACGCGCGTCTCAACCGGTGTCCTGCCCGGGGGCATCTCATCCAGACGGCTGACATCCATTTCACCATGGGTCGTCAGCGTCAGCGTGCGCGGGATAGG
>JAYTHT010000130.1:0-1690 GCA_043732365.1 Novosphingobium sp.
GTCGCGCACGTAAACCGGCCGGTGATGCGTTCGACCAGCGCATCTTCGTCGACATCGAGTTCGATCACATGGTCCAGCTTGCGCTGACGATCGCTCAGGATCGTCGCAAGCGACGCTGCCTGGCCCGCCGTACGCGGATAGCCATCGAAAATCGCTCCTTTCGCCGGGCCCATCGCGTCGAGTTCTTCGCCAATCAGCGCGGAGACAATGTCGTCAGAGACGAGCTGACCCGCATCCATCACCGCTTTGGCCTGCAACCCGACGGCCGTGCCCGCCTTGACCGCAGCGCGCAACATGTCGCCGGTCGACAACTGCGTCAGACCATGACGCTCAACCAGACGCTGGGCCTGAGTGCCCTTGCCAGCGCCGGGTGGTCCCAACAGGATAATATTCACTGGCAGCAATCCCCTCTTATCCGCTCGGCGCCGATTCGTTTTCGCCCGGACACGACGCCCAAATGCTTAACGTAGACGACCCTTCAGCTTCGCCTTCTTGATCAAATCGCCATACTGGTGCGCCAGCAGATGCGACTGAATCTGGGTGATCGTATCGACAGTCACGTTGACCACGATCAGCAGGCTTGTGCCGCCAAAAAACAGCGTCCCCATACCCGTTTCGGCCATGATCCATTCGGGCACAACGCACACGATAGTAATATAGGCCGCGCCCAGCACGGTGATGCGTGTCAGCACATAATCGAGGTAGACCGCAGTGTTACGACCCGGCCGGATGCCGGGAATAAAGCCGCCATTGCGCTTCAGATTGTCGGCGGTTTCTTCAGGATTGAACACCACAGCGGTGTAAAAAAAGCTGAAAAAGATAATGCCCGCCGCATAAAGCAGCATATACAATGGCTTGCCATGCCCCAGCACCTGGTTGAGCGTAACAATCACCCGACCGGTGATCGTGTCAGGCGACACCGATTTGCCGGCAAATTGCGTGATCGTCAGCGGCAGCAGCAGCAGCGAGCTGGCAAAAATCGGCGGAATAACGCCCGCCGTGTTAAGCTTCAGAGGCAAATGGCTGCGTTCGGCGGCCATCATACCGTTTTGCGACGCACGGCGCGGGTACTGGATCAGCAACCGGCGCGATGCGCGCTCGATAAAACAGATGAACACCACGATCGCGAGCAGCAGCAGGACAACGCCGATAATCGCAAAGGGGTTCAACGACCCGGTGCGGCCCTGTTCGAACAAATTGCCAAAAAACTTTGGCATTTGCGCAACGATGCCCGCCATAATGATCAGCGACACACCGTTACCAATGCCCCGACTGGTAATCTGTTCACCCAGCCACAGCAAAAACATCGTCCCGCCAACCAGGCTGATCACCGCGCCAAATTTGAACATCAGCCCAGGGTCAACCACCGCCTGGATGCCCGACGCCGCACCATAGCTTTCCAAGCCCGTCGCCAGAAACCAACCCTGCAACATGGTCAGGAACACTGCGCCATAGCGCGTGTACTGGTTCAATTTCTTGCGCCCACTTTCGCCTTCCTTTTTATAGGCGGCCAATGCGGGATGCAGTGATGATCCTAACTGAACCACGATCGAGGACGTAATATACGGCATCACGCCCAGCGCGATCAGGCTCATGCGCTGTAACGATCCACCCGAAAAGGTGTTGAAGATATCGAGCACGCCACCTTGGGTCTGCTTGTACAGCGACTCCAGCGCGAGCGGATTGACAC
>JAYTHT010000131.1:0-17094 GCA_043732365.1 Novosphingobium sp.
GCCTTGATCACTGCCAATGCGGGATAGCGGACCTCGTAGTGTTGCAGGCGGTCGGCATTGCCGCCGAACGGAACCAGATCGCGATAGAACGGCGCAACCGGTGCATCGGTGGTCCAGCGCGACACAGTGAGCCCGGTCGCCGATTCACGAATGCGCATCGGCTCGGTCGCTCCGCTGGTCCCGCCAAAACTCGTCTGATGCACCCATGTCACGTGCGACGGGTCGAGCAAATTGTCCGCGATCAGCAGGTAGTTGCAGTCATAGACCATCGCCGCGCCGCAATTGTAGCCCCAGCCGGATGATCCCCAGTGCGCCACATCGACAATCGTAGCGGGATCGGCCAACGCCACATCGCCCATCCAGATCCACACCAGCCCGCAGCGTTCGGCAGTCGGATACCCGCGAATGTCAGCGCCCGGCGGAACCGAATTCTGGCACGGCACATTGATACACCGACCATCGCTGGCGAATTCCAGTCCGTGATAGCCGCACCTGATCCGGTCGCCATTGACTTGCCCATTGACCAGCGACAGCCGCCGATGCGAACAGAATGCCGACACGGCCGCATAGCCGCCGCTGTCCTGGCGCCATAGCACCACGTGGTCTTCGATGATCTGGCGCTCGATCGGTCCGTCGGCAATCTCGTCGGCCCAGGCCGCGACATACCATGCATTTTTCAACCAGTTGCCCATCGTCGCCCCATCATCGCGCCCAGATTACACCGTGCCCAATTACACCGTGCCCAATTACACGGTGCATGGCACATGATCGTTCTGCAAGCCCATCAATCAATGGCGCCCGTTGCCAGTTGCCGTCGGCGCAACAGCGTGACTCCCACGGCCAGCACCGCGATCCACATGCGCCATCTAGCCTAGCCCTTTCATCTCCCCGGACTTGATCCGGGGTCCAGCTTCTTTTTCGCTCGTGGGCACAAGAAAGCTGGGTCCCGGATCAAGTCCGGGAAGACGATTCAAGGCTAAATTGGCGCGTAAACTCCAACTCTTTCCCTGACGGGGAGGGGGTCATAGGCCTGATATCAGAACTTGTATCCGATCGTGAATTTGTACGAGCGACCAAAGATTGGGCGCAAGTCGGGAATGGCGACATTCGCGCCCGCCGGATAGCGCGGTTTGCCTTTGGTCAGGCCGTGCGAATTGGTCAGGTTGTCGACTGCGGCTTGCAGGCTGACCCCGGCGTGTTCGACCAGGATCCCCGCGCTGACCGTCTGACAGGCGGGTAGCGGTTGCAGGTTGTTCAGGTCGCTGAACCGCTTGCCCCGCGTTTCGAACGTTGCATACGCAGTGGCCAAAGTGTCGCCGAACACGCTTTGTAGGCAGGCGTACCGCGGAACTGGTACTTTGGAATTCGCACCGCTTGCAAATTGTCATAACTGTCGTTCGGTGCTGCGGTTTTGGGATTTTCAAGCACGGCATCTGCGTTGGGTGACAGGCCAAACGTGCTGGTCCAACTGCCGGCGAATTCCGCCCCATAGGTCTTTGACCCCGCGATCTGAAGTGTCACCCCGACGTCGCTGTATACTTCGCCTGTAACTTTGTCGTAAAACCCGGTCAGCGCAAGATCGAAGCCGTGTTCGTGGTACTTCACACCAGCTTCGGTCGACAGGACTTTCCATTTGTCGTCGAGCGAAGGGACGGTGTTGCAGATCTACGAGCGCACATCGTCGAACGTGGGCATCGCCTTGAAATCGAGCCCGACCAACTACGGCAAGGCGTTGACCTTTTTTGACAGCGAAGTGGGCGCGCCGTTCTGTTCGATGTCGAAATTGGTCTTAAGGTGTTCATTGAACGCGCGGTCGAATGTGAACCCGTGACGCCGGGCCAGGTCACCCCAGGTTGCGCAATGATCTTCGGCGGTGTCGTTCAACACCCCATCTAGGTCGAAAATCAGCGCCTTTAGCGATAGCGCCGGGGCAAACACCGGTTCGGCAGCGATCGTCAACGCCCGGCCATGATCAAACAGCGCAACGGGCGCTCCCGCAACGCGGGTATACGTGGTGTCCTCGGGTCCAACCGCCGGCGCCAGCGTGCTGCCGCGCCAGTACAGCTGCAACGCATAATGCGTCAACTTTGGCGCCGATCGCGGGTGAAAATGGAGCGCGCCACTGGCCACCGCCAGCCCGGCCCACCCGGCGGCAAACGCGGTCCAACTGCCCGCCAGCGCGGCCATCCCGTCAAACACGTTGGCAACCAACGTCTCGTGGCAACCACCCCCAAATCAAAACCCCTGCCCGTGTTAATTCGGGTGAATAGGCGTGATCTTCGTACCCTGCAGCGTCAGATCGGCCATCAGGCCCTTTTCGCTGTAAGGAAACGCATAGACGTCTTTGACGATCGTCGTCGAATCGGCGGCAACGCCCGCGCCCTTGTTGATCACCGCGATGCTCGGGCCCGTGCCAGCCGCAAATCCGCCGCTCTTGTGCAAATAGCGCAACGCCGAATCGTTCATGAAGAACAGCGCGTAGCTGAATTTTTCAGCGCCGATTTGCAAGCCCCAGGTGCCGCCCGACAGATTGTAATACCCGGTCGGTCGGCCATCGACAAACAACACGCCGTTGCCGCTTTCGCCGCCGAACACCAGACCGGCCTTGAAGATCGAGGGGAACACCAGCACCGCGCGCGCATGGTGCGCATAAAAGCGCGCCCGGGGTTCGCGTGCTTCGAGCTGTTGCAGTGAATTTCTGCCCTGCGCGGCTATTTCTGCGGCAGAGCGGGCCTGTGCCGATGGGATTGCGATCGGCGCAGCGATTGCGGCCATGGCCACAATTGCGGTAGTCACGGTGCGACGGGTAAAAGTCATAAGGTCGTACTCCGGGGGAAATGAGTATTGGCGCATACGACACAACATGCCTCGCGAATGTTGCGCGGCAATGCCGCCCTGACAATTTGTGTGGTTTATCAACTCATCACGAAACAGCCCAATGCGCGGCTTGTTCCGGCGGCTAGAAACATATCCCGGACAACGCCCGTGCGACAGTCGGCATAGTGCGTTCGAAACGAACATTACTACTGCCGGTGTTATGACCCGAACAATGCATTATAGTATTGGTAACGTTGGAAAATTTTTCGGCCGATTGGGTGCTTTGGAAACCAATGTGGTAACAAAGCATCAACTTTTGGACGATTGTCCGAATTTGCACAAAACGTGGCTGACTCCGCGCAGGAAAGGCGCTAAATGCGACACGTCGACAGTGACGTTCGCCTGGCTTGGGCCTTGGGAGAGGATGCGAAAAAATCGCACCAGCCGGGCGTTCGTCATACTGACGGCATTTCACACTTCATCAAATGCTTATACCAACGGTGCAAGTTTCGGCCGGTTGGCGAGCAGATTGTCGACCACCGACGGATCGGCTAGCGTTGACGTATCGCCCAGATTTGACAGGTCGTTTTCGCCGATCTTGCGCAAGATCCGCCGCATGATCTTGCCTGACCGTGTCTTGGGCAGGCCGGGAGCAAACTGGATCACGTCGGGCGTCGCGATTGGCCCGATTTCGCGGCGCACCCATTGCACCAATTCCTTGCGCAGCGCGTCATCGGGTTCGATGTTGGCATTGCATGTGACAAAGGCGTAAATGCCCTGGCCCTTGATGTCGTGGGGCATGCCCACGACCGCGGCCTCGGCGATCTTTGGATGCGCGACCAGGGCGCTTTCGATTTCGGCGGTGCCCATCCGGTGGCCTGACACGTTGATCACATCGTCGATGCGCCCGGTGATCCAGTAATAGCCATCCGCGTCGCGGCGGCACCCGTCGCCGGTGAAATACATTCCTTTGAATGTGGTGAAATAGGTCTGGAAAAACCGGTCAGCATCGCCCCACACGTCGCGCATCTGGCCCGGCCAGCTGTCGGTAATGACCAGGCAACCATCTGCTGCACCGTCCAGAAACTGACCGTCATTGTCGACCAGCGCCGGTTTTACCCCGAAAAACGGGCGGCTGGCTGATCCGGGTTTCAGCGCGGTGGCGCCTGCCAGTGGCGTGATCATCACCCCGCCGGTTTCGGTCTGCCACCAGGTATCGACAATCGGGCAGCGCCCGTCGCCGACGACTTTGTGATACCATTCCCATGCTTCGGGATTGATCGGTTCGCCGACCGAGCCGAGCAGACGCAGGCTCGAACGGCTGGTCTTTGTCACCCAGTCATCGCCCTCGCGCATCAGCGCGCGCAATGCGGTTGGCGCGCCATAGAAAATCTCGACCTGGTATTTGTCGACGATCTGCCAGAATCGGCTGGGATCGGGATAATTGGGCACGCCTTCGAACATCACGGTGGTCGCGCCGTTCATCAGCGGACCATAGACCACGTACGAATGCCCGGTGACCCAGCCCACATCCGCCGCGCACCAGTAAATCTGCCCCGGGCGATAATCGAACACGTATTCGTGAGTCATCGCCGCCCACACCGCATAACCGCCGGTGGTGTGCATCACACCCTTTGGCTTTCCGGTCGAACCCGATGTGTAGAGAATAAACAGCGGGTCTTCGGCGCTCATTTCTGCTGGCGGACACTCTGCGGATTGCTCTGCGACCCCGGTGTGCCAGTCGACATCGCGGCCATCGACCCAGGCGACCGGCGCACCTGTGCGTTTCAGCACGATCACCGTGTCGACATCGGGGCACTGTTTCAGTGCGTCATCGACATTGGCTTTCAATGGCACCTTGCGTCCACCGCGCAGGCCCTCGTCGGATGTCAGGACGATGTGGCTGTCGCAATCGATGATCCGCCCGGCCAGCGCGTCGGGCGAAAATCCGGCGAACACGATCGAATGGATCGCACCGATCCGCGCGCACGCGAGCATCGCCACCGCCGCCTCCGGCACCATCGGTAAATACAGCGTCACCCGGTCGCCGGCCTTGACGCCGCGCGCTTTCAGCAAATTGGCGCAACGACAGACATCGGCGTGCAATTGTTTGTAAGTAATGCGCCGTTCAGGCTCGGTCGGACTGTCGGGTTCCCAGATGATCGCGACGGTGTCACCGCGCGTCGCCAGATGGCGGTCGAGGCAATTGGCCGACAAGTTCAGCGTACCATCCGCAAACCATTTTATGCCAAAATCGGCTTCGTGAAACGAGGTGGCCTTCACGGTGGTAAATGGCTTGATCCAGGTGAGCCGTTGCGCCTCATCACGCCAGAATGCATCGGGTTCATCGATCGAACGCCGGTACATGTCCTGATAGCGTGCGTCATCGATCAATGCCGATGCGGCCCATTCTGCTGGTACCGGATACACTGCCTCGCCCATAGTCCACCGCTCTCCTGCGCTCTTTTCGCGCCTATCGATCATATGGCGTGTGCAACGCAATCTGCAAAGCAGAAGCGTTTTCAAAAAGGGCAAATTTGCGACAACGATTGTTGGTGATTGACAAACCGGGGCTTAACCTTGTCGACTGGTACTTGAAAAAATCAGAAACGTGGCTCGGGGCATCGGGTCTCGGGGGGGCAATGGCATGGCGACGACATTCGACGATAACCCAAAAACGGGTACCGTAACCCACAACGAACGGTTGGTGATTACCGCCAGTTCGCTGGGCACAGTGTTCGAATGGTATGATTTTTATCTTTATGGGCTGCTAACCACGATCATCGCGGCACAGTTCCTGACCGGGCTGAATCCGACCACTGCGTACATCATGGCGCTGCTGGTGTTTGCGTCTGGCTTTATCGTGCGGCCATTTGGCGCGTTGGTATTTGGGCGCATCGGCGATCTGTTCGGGCGGCGTTATACCTTTATCATCACGCTGGCGGTAATGGGCGTGTCGACGTTCCTGGTCGGGTGCCTGCCGACCTATAAAACCGCCGGGGTCCTGGCCCCCACATTGCTGGTGGTCCTGCGCATGGTGCAAGGCCTGGCGCTTGGCGGTGAATATGGCGGCGCGGCAAGCTATGTCGCAGAACACGCACCCGCGAACAAGCGCGGGCTGTATACCAGCTGGATCCAGATAACCGCGACCGCAGGGCTGGCGATGGCGCTGCTGATCGTGATCACGGTGCGATCGCCGCTGACCGGCGTGGGCGAAGACGCATTCAAGGCGTGGGGCTGGCGGATTCCGTATCTGCTGTCCGGTCTGTTCCTGGTGGTCGGGCTGTGGCTGCGGCTGAAACTGCACGAATCGCCGGTATTCCAGAAAATGAAAGCCGAAGGCACCGGGTCAAAGGCCCCGCTGACCGAAGCATTTGGCCAATGGACCAATCTGCGTTTCGTGATCATCGCGTTTTTTGGCGCGATCGCGGGCCAGGCGGTGATTTTCTACTGCTGCCAGTTGTACGTGATGACATTCCTCGAAAAGATGCTGAAACTCGATGGACTGACCTCCAATATGCTGCTGGCGGCGGCGCTGATTCTGGGCAGTCCGTTCTATCTGGTGTTTGGCGCGCTGTCGGATCGGATCGGGCGCAAACCCGTGATCCTGGCGGGATGCGCGCTGGCGTCGGTGACGCTGTTCCCGGCGTTCGAATACCTGACAGTTGCGGCCAATCCTGCGCTGGCCCATGCGCAGGCGACCGCGCCGGTGACTGTCACGGCGAACCCCGCCGAATGTCATTCGCAGTTCGATCCGGTCGGCGGCAAGACTTATGACACCACCAGTTGCGACATCATCAAGGCGATCCTGGCGAAATCCGGGATCAATTATCGCAACATCGCCGCGCCTGCCGGTACGATCGCCGCGATCACCATCGGCCAAACGCAGTTCGCCGCTCCCGATCCGGCAACAGTCAAAGGTGATGCGAAAAAGGCCGCCATCGCTGCGTTTACCAGCAGCGTTATCGGCAAAGCCGCAACGCCTGCCAAACCCGCCGAAGCGGGCAAACCTGCGACCGAGGCCAAACCCGCAGTCACCGGCGCGCTGGCCAGCGTGGGTTATCCGGCCAAGGCCGACCCGGCGAAAATCAATTCGCCGCTGGTTATTGCGATCCTGTTCTACCTCGTCCTGCTGGTGACGATGGTCTACGGCCCGATCGCGGCGCTGCTGGTCGAATTGTTCCCCAGCCGCATCCGCTATTCGGCGATGTCGCTGCCCTATCATATCGGCAATGGCTGGCTCGGCGGGCTGCTGCCGGCGATCAGCTTTGCGATGGTCGCCGCCAACGGCGATATTTTTTATGGCCTGTGGTACCCGGTAATCGTCGCTGCCGGAACGCTGGTGATCGGCGCAATCTTCCTGCCCGAAACCTACCACCGCACAATCGACGGATAGCGCGCAAACGCCGCCAGCCAGCCGGACCAAAAGCCCCCTGCCAACCGGAAACGCCGGGCAGGGGGCAATTGGCGGCACAAACCCCATTGCCACCTTGGATATCCCCGGTTAAAGGCACCGTACCCGTCCATGGGCGCGCCGCTTTAGCTCAGCCGGTAGAGCATCACATTCGTAATGTGGGGGTCAGGTGTTCGAGTCACCTAAGCGGCACCATCTACACAAGCATCACCATGCAGACGTGCCATGCGCCTCCGGGCGCTGACGCCTTGGCAAACTGGCGTGGGTTGTGGCTGCAACTGCATTCGAACGCGGCGCCAAACGCGCTTTGGGACTCATAGCCGACGCTGGGCGCAACCGCAGCGATTGCGACGTGGCCGGTTGCCATCCTGTCGGCCGCAAGAGGTCGCAAGGCCACACCGCTTTGCCACGCGCATGGCGTGGCGCCTGTCGTGCCAGTATCGCGCTGCAAAGCTCCGCGTGCGCGCGCTAACTGGTTTGCAGCCACACCGGGGCCGATTGCCCGGGGCCAACGCCAAGGAACAGTTTTATGGGTATTGAGGTTTTTGCCTGAAAAGGCGCTGACGCATAAGCATCTGACAAAGCTCTGGAAGCCCGCGATTCAAATGCAGGTTTTGTGGCTAAGGCTCCTGCGGCTCCCGCCGGCGACAGGGAGAAGTTACAATCTGTTGACGGTTCCAGTCAAAACAGCTGATGCCTGCCGCCTGCCGCCTGCCGCCTGCCGCCCGCCGCCCGCCGACTGCGCTGCGACAGACATTGCCGTTGCCGCATCGACGGTCGCCTGATCGCGCTGTGGCATTCGTTGGAGGACCATATTTTACGCCGGGCGCCGATCAGGCGCCCGGCGTAATCGTATTAGAAGTGCACAATCACATCGCCTGAGATCATCAATTGATGGTTCTTGGCCAGGCTGGCATCGCCGGTTGCCAGATTGATGTTGAATGCTGACGCGTCGACGGACCGATAATAGGCGACTTCGGGACGGACCTCGATCTGGGGCGAGAACCAGTGCTGCCAGCCGAACGCCATTTCCCAGTACCGCGATTTTTGACCCGTGCGCTGGCCCTGTTCGTCGTTGTAATATTCGACGCGGTAGGACAGGTTGTTCAATGGATCGGGTTCGTAGTTCCAGTACGACAGTGCGGTGAACACTTTCGCGGTGCAGGATTGGACGGTGGGATTGGCACATTGTGCACCGCTAGGGCCGTTGAACGGATAGAATTGCGGGCTGAACGGGGTGCCGCCGGCATTATACAGGAAATATCCTGGCGATCCGGCGTCAACATTGACAACTTTCTTTTGGTACAAGGTATAGCTTTCCAACGCAACATGTACCTTGTCTGAAAATTTGTGGTAATATGTGCCGCCAAACCATTGCAGATTGTTATAACCCCAAATGCCCGAATTGATCGCATCGGCGCATAAGTAGATATTGTCGCGCGCTGAATTGTTCTGATACCGAACGCAGGCGGTGATCGATGGTTTTGCCCCCGGATCGCGCTTGAATGTAGAGTTTGGATATAGCATGTTGTTGATCGTGCCATACGGAACGCCATTGGGATCGGTATACGCCGCGCCATTGCCATTGGCCGCCCACGATGCGGCAGTAACGGACTGGGCGTAATTGGGCAGTTTCTGATTGGCATTCCATAGCGCGGTGTCTGATCCGGCGCTGATACCCAGTTGCAGGAACAGGTTCTTGGTCGCAGCCAAAGTCAGCTGAATGCCTTCATTGGTATAATTGTCGAAAGTATAAGTCAGCGAGTGGCTGTACATATAGTTGTTGGGCGCCAGTTGCGCCTCGATATCGGGCAGTGAAATATACCGGCCGAAGCGGATAATCAGGCCTTGCGCAATCTTTGGTATGAACACCTCGCCATAGATCATCGGCATGTCAAAGCCCATGGCCTTGTTATGCTGATACAGCCCGCGATCGACCAGAAAACCGCGCGAGGCGGTATAGCGATAATCGCTGCCATAGATCCCCGATACGCGAAAACCCCAATCGATATGGTCGCTTTGCACGGTGTCGGGCGTGCGTTCGACATATAGCACCGTCTGGTTCAACAGGACGGTGTTGGGTGCAAAGGCATAAGCCGCGGGCTGGTTGCCCTGGCGCACATGGCTGGACGAAATGTTGCCGCCGATATCGACCCAGCCGTAAGCCTGGATATGCGCTTTAGCCATAGCCTCGCCCAGGCTGGTGTTGGCGATCGCGACCATCAACGGGCTATCGACCGAATTGGGGCGGTTGACGCCCATCAGCGTGGTGCCGCCATAGGAAAATTCGGTAAACGGATATGGCGGCGATGTTTCAGGCGCGGGTGCCCAATCCGCGCGGCGCGCTGGCGGCGCGTTGGGATCCACCGCCAGCGGAGAGGCGGCTTTGCCCCATTCTGCGGCCTGATAGTTGAAGAACCGTCCGATCACGCCGCTGCCCAGGTCGGAATCCTTGATCGTCCCGGCGGGTGGTGCAGCAGGGGCCACAGCAGGCGCCGGCATGGCCCACTGGCCAACGGGATCATCAGATGTTGCAGCGACAGCGGTGCCAACAGTGCTCAGGGCAGAGCCAAGCAACAGGCCAGCACACATACCAACAAACGATAACTTCATGAAGAGCCCTCATGCCGGGGTCCCCGCAACGCACCTTTATAGCGCGCCATCACTTTCCGGCTGACCAATTATCTAACCGCGCGGCACCTTAAGGAGCAAAGGTGTTTGAGTCATGGGGGCATAAACGTTTCGTAAAATTGAGTGACTGCAATCGACTGCATTATGCTGCAAGCTGCGGGCTTGTGCCGATCGCGGTGATCACGCATGGCTTGTGCATGATTTTGGAAATTCTTTCGATGACTTTGGAGATCAACCTGGCGCCGCTGCGATGAGAGCGAACCGAAGCTGGTGGCAACAGCGCGCAATCTTTGTGCTGGGCATCACATTTGTCGGTCTGCTGATCTCGGCAGGCGTGCGTTCGGCGCCCAGCGTGCTGATGTTGCCGTTGCAGGCGCATTTTGGCTGGGACCGGGCGACGATTTCGGCGACTTCGGCGGTCGGCATCGTGCTGTACGGGCTGGTTGGGCCGTTTGCCGCCGCGCTGATGATGTCGGTGGGTATTCGCCGGACCATGGCCGGCGGCCTGCTGTTGATGGGGCTGGCTACGCTGGCCAGCCAGTGGATGACCGCCAGCTGGCACTATATGCTGACCTGGGGTGTGCTGTCGGGGTTGGGCAGCGGGGCGGTGGCCAGCGTCCTGGGCGCGGCGATCGTCACGCGCTGGTTTGCGAAACGCCAGGGTCTGGCGATGGGTGTGCTGTCAGCCAGCACGGCGACCGGATCGCTTATATTCCTGCCGGTACTGGCCTGGCTGACCAGCGCGGGGGCGTGGTTGCCGGTGGTGCGGGTGGTCGGGGTGGCCTGTCTGGTGCTGGTTCCGCTGGTGCTGGTGTTCATGCCCGAACATCCGCGCGATGTCGGCGCGCGGCGGCTTGGCGAAAATCATGACGTGCCGATGGTCGCGCCGATTGCGGCGCGCGCGTCGCTGATGTTTGCATTTGGCGTGCTGGGGCGGGCGGTGCGCGTGCCGACGTTCTGGATGTTGTTCGGTACGTTCTTTGTATGCGGAATGACCACCAACGGCCTCGTCGGGATGCATCTGATTGCCTATTGCGGGGATCACGGGATTGCGCCGGTGGCGGCGGCGGGCCTGCTGTCCACCATGGGCCTGTTCGATCTGGTGGGCACGACCGCATCGGGTTGGTTGACCGATCGCTATGACCCGCGCCGGTTGCTGGTCGCCTATTACGGGCTGCGCGGGCTGTCGCTGATCGTGCTGCCGTTCTGCAATTTCGGCACGGCCAGCCTGGGCGTGTTTGCGGTGTTCTATGGCCTCGACTGGATCGCGACAGTGCCGCCGACTTTGGCGCTGGCGACGCGCGCATTCGGCACGCGCGAGGCGCCCGTCGTGTTTGGCTGGGTCAATGTCGGGCATCAGCTGGGCGCGGCGACGGCAGCATTTGGCGCCGGGCTCGTGCGGCAGGAATTCGGGCGCTATGATCCTGCCTTCATGATTGCCGGGGTGTTTGGCGTTGGTGCGGCGGCGGTGCTGATCGTGTCGATTGCGCAGAGCCGGCGTCAGGTGGCGCAACTGGTCGCCTGAACTTTCATAACGCCGACATTCATAACCCCGACCATGCGATCGTGATGGCTGGCCAGATCGGGCACCGGCCAATCCACGCATTTGCCGCCGTCGTCATAGTGCCGCAGCCGCACGGCGGTCGCAAACCATGGGTTGGCAGTGAACGCGGCGATTTCGTGCGCGTCCATCGCGCCGCCCTGCAATGCCAGGCTGTGCTGTGATGCGCCCGACATTTGCCCGGCATAGCCGGGCACGGTCGCACACAAATAGCGTTTTGCCGCGACGTGCAGCCGCACCGGCTCGGTCACTTCGGGGCCAAACCAGCGCGCCAGATAGTTTGCGCCGTGGATTTCGTGGCGGGCATCCAGACCCATCGTATCCGCGGCATTACCTGCATCGTCGATGAATTGGCCGATATCGTGCAGCAGCGCCGCGACGATCATCGCATCGTCTTCGCCGGCGCTTACCGCCAGTTGGCCGCATTGCAGCACATGGTCCAGTTGCGTCACCGCCTCACCATAATGCAGCGCGCCAAACCGGGTGATCAGCGCGGTAATCTGCGTAAAGCGGGGGTCGTGCATCGGGGACTCCAAAATCGCATCCGCCCTAGCGCAGGGCGTTCACTTGCGCGAGCCCGATGTGTGGGGGATCGGCGACGCTGCCTTACGCTGTCCCCGGCATGACCTGATCGAGAAAATGTGCACG
Organism: Novosphingobium sp.; assembly: GCA_043732365.1. Classification (GTDB taxonomy): domain Bacteria; phylum Pseudomonadota; class Alphaproteobacteria; order Sphingomonadales; family Sphingomonadaceae; genus Novosphingobium. Next base: position 12,072 of record JAYTHT010000131.1, read on the forward strand.
CGCAGGGAACCTGTCGTCGTGATGGGCGTTTCATCATAGCAAGCTTCCCCCCCCCGCTTGCCGTCATCGATCTACTGGTTCCCTCGCTGAGCGCCCTTTGCCCCTGAATGGAGCAGGGGGCGTTTCAGTTTGGCCAGCGGGCGTCTAAGCCTGGCCAGTGGGCATGGCGGCGTGAACACAGGAAATCCCCATGAATATTCTGATGGTCCTGACCAGCCATGACACGCTGGGCGACACCGGCAAAAAGACCGGGCTCTGGCTCGAAGAATTTGCCGCGCCGTATTACACGTTTCTCGATGCTGGTGCGGAAATCACCGTGGCGTCCCCCGCCGGTGGCCAGCCGCCGATAGACCCCAGCAGTGATGCACCAGACGCCCAGACCGCGTTTACCGACCGGTTGAAGGCAGACCCTGCGGCGCAAGCGGTGCTGGCCAACACGGTTGTGCTCGACACAGTGCGGCCGGCCGATTTTGACGCGGTGTTTTATCCCGGCGGCCATGGGCCGTTGTGGGATCTGGCTGAAAGCCCGGTGTCGATCAAGCTGATCGAAAGCTTTGATCGCGCCGGCAAACCGATTGCGTTCGTGTGCCATGCACCCGGCGTTTTGCGCCATGTCACCGCCGCCAGCGGTGAACCGATGGTCAAAGGGCGCACCGTCACCGGCTTTACCAACAGCGAGGAAACCGCTGTCGGATTGATCGATGTGGTGCCGTTTAAAATACAGGACGAATTCATTGCGCAGGGTGCTGATTACCGCACTGGACCCGATTGGGCACCCTTCGTGCTACAGGACGGCATGCTGATCACCGGCCAAAATCCGGCCAGCAGCGAAGGCGTTGCCAAGGCCCTGCTGGCGCAGCTCGCCGCCGTAGCGCCCGCGTGAGTCACTGTAACCCGCTCGTTTTGAGAGGTGCCTGATCAAGCGCAGACCGGGGGCCAAATCCTGGGAGCTATTCAAGTCATGGCACATAGCACACGCACATTTTTCCGCTCGGTCGCCGCACTCGCATTCGGTGCATCGGCATTTCCCGCAATGACCCATGCATCGTGTCCGATCGCGCCGCAGCCGGTCTATGCCCATGGTGCAGGCGCGCCGCCGCCTCTGCGCGAGGAAATCCGGCCGCCGCTGCCGCGTCATGGCCACGCGTGGAACCCGGGTTACTGAGGCTGGGACCCGCCGGGATATGACTAGTACTGGGTGCCTGGCGTGTAGGCCCTGCCGCCCGATGTCGGCCTGTACCGGACCCCGCTCTGGGGGGCTGGGTCGGCGGCGCGTATGCGTTCATGCCCGGATACTGGGGCCCGACCGTGGGGTTCTATGTCGGCGTTCGTTATGTCTATGGCTATGGCGGGTCCGATTATGACGGCGGATACTGGAATGGCCGAATGTTCTATTACAACCGCGTGGGCAACAATCTGGGCGGGCTGCATGCGAACGCGGCTTATGACCATGCGCTGTCGGGTGGTCGTGGATTTAGCCGGGTCAGCTGTAACGGCGGGGCGGGCGGTGCGCGCGACAGTGTCCCCGCGCGAACTATCTGGCGCGCGCCAGGCACGCAGTGGGTCGACCGCAGGACAGGGCAGCAACGCACGGTCGGCCGCCAGCGACCCGGGTAACCGCGCCGCCGTATCCAGAGGCCATGCCGGTGAAATTGCCGCTGGTGTCGCTGGCGGCGTCGTCGCGGGCGCAGTGGCCGGCCATGTCGCGTCGCGCATGGCGGCCAACCATGCCGAGCGTGCGGCGGCGGGCCGCGGAACAGAGCGGGCGAGCCATACCGGGAGCGCGGGGTATGGCTCGCAAGGTGCCAGCCACGGTTATGCCAGCCACGGTTATGCCAGCCACGGCTATGCCAGCCGCGGCTATGCCACGCATAGCTACGCAGTGCATGGCGGCAGTTTCCACAGTGCTGGCGGATATCACAGCGCTGGCGGTTTCCACGGTGGCGGCGGCGGTGGCGCGGCACACTTTGGCGGCGGCGGCGGCGGCGGCGGCGGCAGGCCTCACGGCCACTGAATTATCCGCGCAATTCGTCCGCAATCACGGGCGGGGCGCCGATGACTTCGCCCCCCATCGCCTCACCCAGCGCGCTGAAGAACCAGCGTGACTGGGGGTTGTGATCGGCGTCCCATTCCGGGTGCCATTGTACCGCCAGAACCTGCGCACCACCGACGCGCGCAGAAAATGCTTCGACCAGTCCGCCTGACGCATGCGCCTCTGCCACCAAGTCGGGACCGAGCGTGTCAACCGCCTGAAAGTGTACCGAATTGACCGTGATCGGCGCCGCGCCCAACGCGCGCGCGATCACCCCGTTGGCAACGGGCGTAACCGGATGGTGGTGGTCAAACATCGCCTCGATCGACACCCCGCCCGCCGCATGGTGAATCGCTTGTTCCGCAGGCGGCAAGTGTTGCAATGTGCCGCCAAACACCACGTTCAATTCCTGAAAGCCGCGGCAGATGCCAAAGACCGGTTTGCCCGCGTCGATCGCCGCGCTGGCGAGCGCCAGTGCGGTCTCATCGCGATCTGGATCAAGCGGGCCATGGCCATCCGTCGCCCCATAGCGCCAGCCCTCCAGGTTCGATGCGCTACCGGTCAGCAGCACGCCATCAAGCCGCGCCGCCAGATTGCGTTGATCGACCAGCGCCCCGAGCGCCGGTACCAACACGACATCGACCCCCGACCAGCGCGCCGGTGCGCGCAGATAGCGGTCGATCACACGGTGGCTCGCCTCGCCGTCGAATTCCCGGATACAGCACACAATACCAAGCAGTGGACGGCTCATAACGACAAACTCAACTGTGATCGTGGTGCCCACGCGATTATAGTCACCACAGTCCTCGGCGCAATCGCCATCGCGCCATGATCCGCGGCGCGATGGCGATTGCGGTCCGGTTTCAGGTGCCTCCGGCGGGAAAGGGCCATGGCCCGTTCCCGCCGGAGGCACCTGAACACCCGTGAAACGCCAGTTTTCCGAATAAGCATGGACGCCCATGCGGCTGGACACCAACATGGGCATGACTTATGTGATCACACCATGGTATCCCCGGAACAGACCTCGATGGCGGCGTTTCTGGCCGCGCATCCGCACGTTGATGGCGTCGAGGCATTCGTGTTCGACATTGCCGGCGCGCCAAAGGGCAAATGGCTGGCGCGCGACAAGGCGCTGTCGATTGATGCCAAGGGCCTGCCGATCCCGTTGTCGGTATTTGCGCAAGATGCCTGGGGTTGCGATGTGGCCGGTGCCGGGCTGGCGTTTGGGACGGGTGATCCCGATGGCCTCGGCTTTCCGGTGGCGGGTCGTTTTGCGCTGATGCCGTGGCTCGATGGGCATCGGGCGCAGGTGTTTTTGACTTTGCGCGATGCCAGCGGAGGCCCGGCGGTGGCCGATCCGCGCGGGGCGCTGGAAACAATCGTGGGCCGCTATGCTGCGCGCGGATTGACCCCGGTGGTCGCGGTCGAACTGGAATTCTATCTCTACCGGTTGGAGGACGGCGTGCCGGTGCCGCCGGATGGATCACGCAATGCGAGTTGGCGGCGCAATGAGACGCTATCGACCAGCACGCTGGCCACGCATCAGCGCCTGATCGATGCGATCATGCACGCTGCGCGCGCAGTCGGCATTCCGGCCGATGGCGTGATCAGCGAGGCTGGGCCAGGCCAGTTCGAATTGAACATCCTGCATCGCGCCGATGCGCTGGCGATGGCCGATGATGCGATGCTGATGCGGCGGATCGTGCGCGGGCTGGCGCAAAAGCATGGATTTGGTGCGACGTTCATGGCCAAACCTTATGGTGAGGCATCGGGTAGCGGGATGCATATCCATGCCAGCGTGAACGATGCGGACGGCATCAATGTGCTGGCCGATCGTGTCACGGGCGCGCCCGCGCCTGCGCTGTTTCATGCGGTGGCCGGGCTGGTCGCGGCGATGCCTGAAACGATGCTGGCGTTTGCGCCCAATGCCAATTCGTTTCGCCGGTTCCGGCCCGATGCACATGCCCCGGTTTCGGCGGGATGGGGCCACGATGACCGGTCTGCCGCGATCCGCGTGATTGATGGCAGCAAAATCGGGGGCAGCAAAATCGGGGGCAGCGAGGTCGGCGGCGGCGCAAAAGCGACGCGCATCGAACACCGCATTTCCGGCGCGGATGCCAATGCCTATCTCGCGATGGGCGCAATGCTGGGGGCGATGCTGCTGGGGATTTCCGCCGGCACGATGCCGCCATCACCGCAAGATCCGCGGGGCCCGGACGCGGGCGAACCCCTGCCGGTCGAATGGGGCGCCGCGATCGCGCGCTTTGCCGCGTCGGATAAAGCCGCCCAGATTTTCGGACAACGGCTGGTCGACATTGTTGTCGCGTGCAAATGCCAGGATCGCGCAGCTTTTCTTTCCCATATCGACCGCTTCGAGTACGATACCTACCTAGCTCTGTTATGAGCTGAATGCCTGGAGACCATTTGCATGAAAATGTTCGTTCTTGCCGCCGCCTTGATGTCTGCCCCGGTCGCCGCTCATGCGGAAGACGTGACCGCCGGTGCCGCCGTGTTTCGCCAGTGCACCGCGTGCCACACGATCAAGCCAGGCCAGGCCGGCATTGCCGCACCCAATCTGTACGGCGTTGTCGGGCGCAAAGCCGCCTCGACCGGCTTTGCCTATTCCGCCGCACTGAAAGCGTCAAAGCTGACCTGGGACAAGGCCACGCTGGGCACGTTCCTGAAGGCGCCGCAAAAACTGGTTCCGGGCACCCGCATGGTCGTCGCGGTTTCCGACGACACGCAGCGCGCCAACCTGATTGCCTATCTCGCCACGCTGAAATGATCGGCTGACCGTGCCGGCCCCACTGTTGTCAAAGCGTGGGGTTGCACCAAAGGCGGGCCCAAGGCCGGACGTTGCGGAAACTTTGAGGCCAAAACCAGTCGGGCCGCCATTGGTTATACAGGACAATGCCGGGCGCGCTCTGCCGCCGTTTGCGGCGCTGCGCGCGTTTGAAGTGCTGGGCCGGGTCGGCGGGATTCGCCGCACCG
>JAYTHT010000132.1:0-5884 GCA_043732365.1 Novosphingobium sp.
TACAGCGCCACGCGCGCTTCGCCCGCAAAACGCGACAGTTCATCCGCGAACGATCGTGCCAGCGCGCGTTCGTCCTCAAAATGCGGCGCCGATTCGACACATCGGCGCAAGATCGCCTCATTCGATTGCCATGTTTGAAAAAACAGGCATTCGACGCGGTGTTCGACCGCATCGTGGATGCGGTGAAATGCCAGATAGACCAGCAGCCCCGCACCCGCGTCGATCCACACGCCGGCCCCCACTCCCGCATTGACCCAGCTTTCGGGCAGCCAGTGTTCGATGCCCCATTCGATCAGGCCAAAACTGCCCAGCAGCAGCGCGCTGACCGAGCCAAAGACCACCATTCGATTGAGCGCAAAGCCAATGTCGACAACGCGGTGGCGGAGCACCGCATAGGCAAGCGCCAGCGGCACCAGCACGTGGGTCAGCGATTGCTGGGTAAAGTACGGCAACGCACTGGTAGACGCCGATTGACCAGGCGCCATTGCCAGGGCCGTATCTGCCAGCGTGACCAGAACCGTGAACACATTGGTTGCGAGCAGCGCGGCAAACCGGCGACGGCCGGCGCCCACCCCGTCACGCCAACCGCGCCAAGCCCAATACAGGCCGAGCCCAAGGCCAACCGCAACAAGCACCAAGGTCATGGTTTGTGCCCTGTCGCCGATCTGTGCAAACCGTGTCTCATCCAGCAGGCGCAACGCGGCTAATGCCCGCGCCACAACCAGCGTGAGGCCGATCGCGCCAAATGCCGCAAGCCACAGCCAATGCGGCCTGCCAATGCGTTCATAATAGAGTGCGGCTGGTAACAACAGCATGCCGATCACCGCGCTGCCCATCACCGCGCAAAGCGGCAGGAATAGCGCAACTTCCCACGCCAGGTTTGCCCACAAAGGAACAACCGGATCGAGTGGAAGCGCGAACATGCCCAGGCCAAATGCAAGCGCGGCCACACTGCCCCAGCCGCGTGTAACCGCAACGATCCCCAACGCCACGCAGAACCAGCCGGCAAATACCACCGATGCGGAGCCTGGATTTCTGTATGGATCGCGCACGGATGCGGGGTTGGCCTCGGCGATCAGCGTCAGATGGCGCGGTCGTTTGGTGGCGGCGTGGGCTGCGGCAATTGAAAGACCGATTGTCCGCCCCACCAGCAGCTCTGCACGGGCTTCATAAGCCCGATCGAACCGGACGACCATGCCGGTGGCAAAGCCTGCGGTTTTTGCGGGGCCTATGGGCGCAACGCTGTCGATTTGCGACCAGCCCGCGCGCTGTGTCAGGGCGTGGGCGCGAAAGCCGAGATCGCCACGCCCGTCGTGACCAATCCAGCCGGCCAGCCGGGTCACGTCCATAGCGGACACCATGGCAAGCAAGCACGCGATCGCCGCGAGCAGGCCGACAATATATCCGCACCATCCGGTAAACAGCCATTGGCCGCGTTGGTGTACAGCCTTGCGCGGTTCAATCACGGTGATGGTCCTACCCCTGCCCAGTCAAGGGCAGGGGTAGCAAGCGGGCTAGCGTGGTCAACCGGTTATGGAACAGGAAGAACCCTTACGTCTTTGTGCGCAGTTTACTTCTTTGTGCGCAATTTGCGGTGCGCGCCCAGGTCGAGCACTTCGGATGGCCCGCCTTCGTTGTCGAGCAGGCCCAGCCGGCGGGCGACTTCCTGGTAGGCTTCTTCTTCGCCGCCAAGGTCTTGGCGGAATCGGTCCTTGTCCAGCTTCTCACCGCTGGCCATGTCCCACAGGCGGCAACCGTCGGGACTGATTTCGTCGGCCAGGATCACGCGTGCAAAATCGCCATCCCAGATACGACCGAATTCGAGCTTGAAATCGACTAAGCGAATATTGACCGCAGCGAACATGCCGCAAAGGAAATCATTCACGCGGATCGCCATCGACGAAATGTCGTGCATTTCCTCGTTATTGGCCCAGCCAAAACACGCAATGTGTTCTTCGGAAATCAGCGGATCGCCCAGCGCATCGTCTTTATAATAATATTCGATCAGCGTGTGCGGCAATGGCTCGCCCTCGGGGATGCCCAGCCGCTTTGAAATCGAACCGGCGGCGACATTGCGCACGACCACTTCGATCGGGATGATTTCCACTTGGCGCACCAGCTGTTCGCGCATATTCAGCCGGCGGATGAAATGCGTCGGGATGCCGATATGCGCCAGCCGGGTGAACACATATTCGCTGATGCGATTGTTAATCACGCCTTTGCCGTTGATCGTGCCGCGTTTCTGCGCGTTGAACGCAGTGGCATCGTCCTTGAAATACTGGATCAGCGTACCGGGCTCGGGACCCTCGTACAGGATTTTGGCTTTGCCTTCGTAGATCTGGCGGCGACGGGACATGGGTCAATCTTCCTGTGGCAGCGGGCGCCAACAATAGCGCCTTTTCGGCCGAGACAAAACGGGGTGAGCCAAATATCCCCGGCATAACAAGTAGGCCCGGGGTTTATGCGAGGCTGGGCGCATAGGCGAAAACGCCCGCGTACGCAATCTTGGCAGGCATTTCGAAAAAATCGAGCAATTCGTGCCGGATTATCCGGCTGCACAGCAAAGCGCGGCTGGGCCACTGAGTTGCCACCCGTTGCGGTGGCTTTAGTGTCTGGCCCGAAACTCTGTTTTGGGTAGTCTGTAGCGTACCGCACCCCCATCCAAGGATTCTTCGGCATGAGCAAAGTCCTGATTCTGTACTATTCCAGCTATGGCCATATCGAAACCATGGCCCACGCAATTGCCGATGGCGTGCGTGCCACCGGTGCCCATGCCGACGTAAAGCGCGTGCCCGAAACGGTATCGGACGAAATCGCGGCCGGCGCCCATTTCAAGCGCGATCAAGCGGCGCCTGTCGCAACCATTGTCGAACTCGAACACTATGATGCGATCATCGTGGGTACCGGTACGCGGTTTGGCCGGATCAGTTCACAAATGGCGGCTTTCCTCGACCAGGCTGGGGGGCTGTGGGCGCGGGGCGCGCTGAATGGCAAAGTCGGCGCGGCATTTACTTCAACCGCCAGCCAGCATGGCGGGCAGGAAACCACGCTGTTTTCGATCATCACCAACTTGCTGCATTTTGGCATGACCATTGTCGGGCTCGACTATGGCTTTCAGGGCCAGATGGGCCACGATGCGGTCACCGGTGGCGCGCCGTATGGTGCGACCACGATTGCGGGCGGCGATGGCAGCCGTCAGCCGAGCGAAAACGAGCTCGACGGTGCGCGCTATCTGGGCAAGCGCGTTGCCGACACGGCGACAAAGCTGTTCGGCTGAACCCGACTGCTTGCGTAAACGGGGGCGGCATTTCGGTGCGGCCCCCTATGCATTTTTCTGATCGGGGCATTTTGCCGTGGCGTTGGGGGCAGTGGGGACATTATGACCCATGCAACCCCATTGAATGCCCATTGAATGCCCGGAGATGACCGATGCCCCGCGCCGCCACACTTGCCCTGCTCGAACGTTACTATGCCGCATTCAATGCGGGCAATTGGGATGGCATGCTGGAATGCCTGTCGGACGATGTGGCGCATGACCTCAACCAGGGTGCGCGCCAGGTGGGCAAGGCGCAGTTCACCGCGTTCATGGCGCATATGGAACGCTGTTACAAAGAACGGCTGAGCGACATCGTGTTGATGGTCAGCGAAGACGGCACGCGCGCGGCGGCGGAATTCGTGGTCCATGGCGCGTATCTGGCCACTGATGAAGGCCTGCCCGAAGCGGCCGGCCAGACGTATGTGCTGCCCGCCGGGGCGTTTGTCGCCATTGCGGCGGGGCAGATCACCCGGCTGACGATGTATTACAATCTGTCCGACTGGACCGCGCAAATTGATCCGGCTCCTGGTTCGTTCACAGCCGCTGCATGACGATGACGGTTCGCCCACTGACCGGCGGCGAACTGGCCACCGCGCTTGATCCGCTGGCCCGGTTGCGCATCGCGGTGTTTGCCGACTGGCCTTATCTGTATGATGGCGATGCGGCATACGAGGCGCAGTATTTGAAGGAATTCGCCGCCGCGCCCGATGCTGTGCTGGTCGCCGCGTTCGATGGGGCCACGATTGTCGGCGCGGCCACAGCGGCGCCGATGGTGCATCAAAAGGCCGAATTTCGCGATCCGTTCGCCGCGCGCGGGATCGCTGTCGCGCAGTTGTTCTATTTCGGCGAAAGCGTGCTGCTGCCCCACTATCGCGGACGCGGGATCGGCCATGCGTTTTTCGACCATCGTGAGGCACAGGCCCGCGCATGCGGCGCCACGGCGGCGTGTTTTGCCGCTGTCATCCGGTCTGGCGATCATGCCGCGCGGCCCGCCGACCATGCTCCGCTCGATCCGTTCTGGACCCGGCGCGGCTATGCCCCCGTGCCGGATCTGGTGACCCATCTGGCGTGGAAAGATCACGGCGATGCCGACGAAACGATGAAACCCATGCAATTTTGGCTGAGGAACTGGTGATGACAACCTGGCGCGTGGCGGCTGCACAATATCCGATCGATGCGCTGGCCGACTGGGACGCATACGTGGCAAAGCTGACCCGCTGGGTGGCGCAGGCAGCGCAAGGCGGCGCGGCGCTGGCAGTGTTTTCCGAATATGGCGCAATGGAACTGGCCAGCCTGGACCCTGTGACAATGGGCGATTTGCAGGGATCGATCGAGACGGTGTCTGCGCTGCTGCCCCGGGTCGATGCGCTGCACCGTGACCTTGCGTCCAGACATGCGATCTGGATCCTGGCCGCGAGCGCGCCGCGCAAACGGGCCGATGGCAGGTTCGTCAACACCGCGCGGCTGTTTTCGCCCCAAGGTGCCTGCGCCTGTCAGGACAAACTGTTGATGACGCGGTTTGAACGTGAGGAATGGGGCATTGTTGGCGGCAACCAGCTCAACGTGTTTGTCACGCCCCTGGGGCGGCTGGCAGTGCTGATCTGTTACGACAGCGAATTTCCGCTGCTGGCGCGCGCCGCGGTCGAGGCGGGCGCGCAAGTCCTGCTGGTGCCAAGCTGTACCGAGACGATGCGCGGATACTGGCGCGTGCGGCTGGGCAGCCAGGCGCGCGCGGTGGAAGGGCAATGTTATGCGGTGCATAGCCCAACCGTGGGCGATGTCGCCTGGTCGCCGGCGATGGATCACAACCGGGGCGCAGCAGGCATTTACGGCCCGCCCGACCGCCATGCGGGTGCAGGATTTGCGATGCCAGAGGATGGCGTGTTGGCAATCGGCGTGGAATCGGCGGCGCAATGGGTGTTTGCCGATCTCGATCTGGGGCATGTAGCGACTTTGCGCGCCGACGGTGGTGTGCTGAATACGCGGGACTGGGCCGAACAACCTGGCGCCGGGCCGCTGCCGGCGGTGACTGTCGTCGATTTGACCTGATCGCGTGTCACTGTACGACACTGATCGGATAAGGAGTTTTTGATATGCGGATGGCACGACGCGATTGTCTGGTGGTGGGCGGTGGCCTTGCGGCGGCGCTGTTGACCGGGCTGGGAACCAGTGCCCGCGCCGCTGTGCGTCCGATCAAACCGGTGGTGCTGGGCCATCGCGGGTGCAGTGCACTGCGCCCCGAACATTCGCTGGGATCGTATGCCAAAGCGATTGCCGATGGCGCCGATTATATCGAGCCCGATCTGGTCGTCACCAAAGACGGGGTGCTGGTCGCGCGGCATGAAAACAACATCGCCGAAACCACCGATGTGTCGGCGCATCCCGAATTTGCCGCGCGCAAGACGACCAAAGTGGTCGACGGCGTGTCGCAGACGGGCTGGTTTACCGAAGATTTCATGCTCGACGAATTGCGCACGCTGCGGGTCAGGGAACGCATGGTGGGAGAGGGGTTGCGCGTCGAAAGCCATTCTTATGATGGCATGTTCCGCATTCTGACGCTGGCGGAAA
>JAYTHT010000133.1:0-1685 GCA_043732365.1 Novosphingobium sp.
GCGGCGTGGAGCGCGTGATAGGTCAGCACCCCCGAACAGCCCGCGCGTTTGAATGCGGTCAGCGTTTCGATCACCATCGCGTCACGATCGGCGGCGCCGGCGGCCACGGCCGCCTCGATCATCGCGTATTCGCCGCTGACCTGGTAGGCAAACACCGGCACGCCAAACGCCTGTTTCACGCGGTAGGCGATGTCGAGATAGGGCAGCCCGGGTTTGACCATCACGCTATCGGCACCTTCGGCCAGGTCGAGTGCAACCTCGCGCAGGGCCTCTTCGGCATTGGCCGGGTCCATCTGATAGGTTTTCTTGTCGCCTTTCAACAGGCCGTGGCTGCCCACCGCGTCACGGAACGGGCCGTAAAAGGCCGAAGCATATTTGGCCGCATAGGACATGATCTGAACGTTGATATGTCCCGCGCCCTCCAGCGCGGCGCGGATCGCGGCAACGCGGCCATCCATCATGTCCGACGGCGCAATAATGTCCGCGCCGGCCGCCGCCTGGTTCAGACTTTGCCCGACCAGCACTTCGACCGTGTCGTCGTTCACGACATAGCCCCGATCATCGACCAGTCCGTCCTGCCCATGACTGGTATAAGGATCGAGCGCCACATCGGTCAGCACGCCGATGTCATGGCCGCACGCGTCCTTGATCGCCCGGATCGCGCGGCACATCAGGTTATCGGGGTTGAGCGCTTCGCCGCCGTCAAACGTGCGCCGTTCAGGCTGCGTATTCGGAAACAGGGCCAGCGCAGGAATGCCCGCAGCAACCGCCAGCTTTGCCTGATCCACGATGCGATCGACCGACCAGCGCGAAACGCCGGGCAGCGACGCGATCGGCACTTCGCAATCGTGCCCCTCGGTCACGAACAGCGGCCAGATCATATCAGCGGGGGTCACTTCGACTTCGCGATGGAGCGCACGGCTCCAGGCAGAAGCACGGGTACGGCGCAGACGTAAATGGGGATAGTTGGTCATGGTCGCAACACATATCGCCGAGCGCGCCAAGGCAAAAGGGTTTTCAGCCGTTCAAATTTGCGCGAAGGCGCGGTAGTGTCAGAAATTCGCGCATTTTTGCGCGAAATGCAGCCAGTTCTCCGGGATCAACCTGGCTGTGATGCGGCACAAAACGCATCGATAGTGGATCAACGGGCTGCCCGTTGCGGAACAGTTCGTAATGCAGATGCGGCCCGGTCGCCAGGCCAGTCGCCCCAACATACCCGATCACTTGCCCGCGCGAGACATGCTCCCCAACCGTGACCGCGATCCGGCTCATGTGCCCATAGCCGGTGTCGGTGCCGGCGCCATGCGTCAGCCGCACATAATTGCCATGCCCGCCGTGCCACCCGGCATAAATCACCGAGCCATCGGTCACCGCAAAGATCGGCGTACCATAAGGCGCGCCAAAATCGATCCCGGCATGCAGCCGGACATAACCCAGAATGGGGTGACGACGGAACCCGAACCATGATGTGATATTGCCTGCAACCGGCGCCGCGAGCAAATTTGATCCTTGGCCTGACCCCTGGCCTAAGCCCTGATCCGCTGCGCCTGCAAACGCCGCTGGCGTAAAGAAATTACCTTCTTTGCCCCAGCGCATCACCTGCAACAGCGGTTTACCGTCGCGCAGCACCCCGGCGTATAACAATTCGCCATCCTGACCCGACATGCCTTTTGAGCCATCCAGGG
>JAYTHT010000134.1:0-17023 GCA_043732365.1 Novosphingobium sp.
ATCAGCGTGAAATGGACTCCCTCTGGCAATCCGCGGGTCGCGGCGAATTTCAGGTCCATATAGTTTTTGCTGGCCGACAACGGCGTATCGGGCGTGAAATGCGCGTCGGGTGCCAGGGCGACGCTGATCGAAATGCGCAAAGGCTGCGGACGGCCGGTCTCTTCCGAGTAAATCCCGGTCAGGACGTCGGTCTCGATATTGGCGACTTCAAGGATCAGAGTGTCTGGCAAGCGCTGCGCCTGTGGCACCGGGCGCATGGTTTGTCCAGTTTCTGACCCGCGCAAAACCGCGATTTCGGCCATCATTACCTCCTCTAATCGCCGGATACCGAATATCGGGCACTCGCTTCAATCGTTGGTCCAGCGCGCAAAGATCGCGGTGGGCAGCACCCGGCCACCCTCGCCCACTTCGGCAATCGCCAGATCACCGTGCTCAATCGTGCCGGACAAATGCCGCAACGCCTCGTCCAGCAGGCCAGCCAGCGCCAGCGATGACATGCGTACCGCATAGACCGTCAGAAACAGGAACCTGCTTTGCGCATCGAGCAACCGCGCGCAATCGGTAACCAGTCCGGGCAGGCCGTCTTCCAGCCGCCACACTTCGCCTTCGGGTCCGCGCCCGAATTTGGGCGGATCGAGAATGATCCCATCATAGCGGCGCGACCGGCGCATTTCACGCGCGGTAAATTTCACCGCGTCATCGACAATCCAGCGCACCGGACGCGACTCCATGTCCGACAGCGCGGCATTGGCGCGCGCCTGTGCCACCGATTTCTTTGACGCATCGACATGCGTGACCGGGCCATATTGCGACAGCGCCAGCGTGCCCACGCCGGTATAACCAAATAAGTTGAGCGTGGCGGCGTCGTCACGCCCGGCCAGGCGCTCGCCCATCCAGTCCCAAACCGGCGCCATGTCGGGGAAAAACCCCAGGTGGCGAAACGGCGTGCAACTGGCGGTAAATCGCACATCGCCGCGCGCCAGCCCCCAGCCCGCCGGAACTTGCGTATCGAAATGCCAGCGCCCGCCACCATCTTCGTCCGATCCCGGGATGAATTCGCCATCCGCAGCCCAGTGCGCCTGACGCGGCGACCACAGCGCCTGCGGCTCGGGCCGGATGAACCGGTGCGGACCATACGATTCGAATTTGCGACCATGGCCCGAATCGAGCAGCGCAAAGTCGCCCCAGCCTTCGCCGATCATCAATTGGGGCGTTAGCGACAGTCGCGCCATTAACCGGCCCGATGCCGGGGTGTGGCGCGCGCGGTGACATAGTCTCTGACGGCGTCATACGTGCCGGCCAGGCGGTCATAGCGTTCTTCGCGGTTCAGCAGATCGCCAATACGCGCGGGCAAAGCCGGGCGCACCCCGATTGCGCTTTCAACCGCATCGCCAAATTTGGCCGGATGCGCGGTGGCCAGCGTCACCACCGGCACATCGGCGGGCAGTCCTTCGATCACACGCGCGGCATGCAGCCCGATGGCGGTATGCGGATCGATCACTTCGCCACATGCGGTGTAGGCCCAGCGCTGTGCCGCGATCATCTGATCGGGTTCTGCGCGCACGCTGGTGAACAGCCCTGCCAGATGGCTGCGCTGCGCATTCGTCAGGTGCAGCACTTTGGTCGCATCGAACGTCGCCATCTGCCTCGTGATCAGCGCGCCATCGCGCCCCGCCGCATCGAACAACAGGCGTTCGAAATTGGACGAAACCTGGATGTCCATCGATGGCGCGGCGGTCGGCGTGACTGTGCCGGCCGAATAATCGCCGGCCGACAACGCGCGGTGCAGGATGTCATTGATATTGGTCGCCACGATCAGGCGCTCGATCGGCAGGCCCATTTGCGCCGCGACATACCCCGCAAACACATCGCCGAAATTGCCCGTCGGCACCGCAAACGCCACTTTGCGCCCGGGCGCTCCCAGTTGCAGCGCGGCGGCAAAATAATACACGACTTGCGCCATCAACCGCGCCCAGTTGATCGAATTGACCGCAGCAATGCCAAACCGGGCAGTGACCGCAGTATCGTTGAACATCCGCTTCACCATGGCCTGCGCATCGTCAAAACTGCCATCGATCGCGATGTTGTACACGTTGGGGGCAAGCACGCTGGTCATCTGGCGCCGCTGCACATCGCTGACCCGGCCCTGCGGATGCACCATGAAGATATCGACTTTGGCGCTGCCCGCGACCGCATCGATCGCGGCCGATCCAGTATCGCCCGACGTTGCGCCGACGATGGTCAGATGGTCTTCGCTGCGCCCGAGAAATTCCTCGAACAACAGCCCAAGCAATTGCAGCGCGACATCCTTGAACGCCAGCGTCGGCCCATGAAACAGTTCGAGCAGCGCATGGCGTTCATCCATCTGGCGCAACGGCGTCACCGCCGCGTGCGAAAACCGGCCGTAGGCGGTGGCGGTCAGTTCGCCCAGCCGTTCAGGCGTCAGGCAGTCGCCGACAAACGGCTGCATCACCCGCTGCGCCAGTTCGGCATACGACAATCCGGCCATCGCGGCGATTTCGTCATGCGAAAAATGCGGCCAGACCTCGGGCACATACAGCCCGCCATCGCTGGCCAGCCCCGCCAGAGTCACACCTTCAAAATCGAGCGCGGGGGCATTTCCCCGCGTGCTGACATACTTCATCGCAAACCCCATGTGATCGCGGGGCGACTAGACCTGATGCACCGCGATGGCAACCAGTCAGCGGCGGCGCAGCGCCAGCGCGTAAATAATCAATGCAGTCGCCGCAAACGCAAACCACTGGATCGCATACGACCAGTGGTTGTTGGGAATGTCGCGCGGATCGGGCCGCGCGTTGGCGATCAATCCGGCCAATGGCGGATCGGCGACAATGTGCCATTTGGTCTCTCGCGCGCCGGCACTGGTCGGGGGCAGCATCACCCCCGATTTGGGCCCGGGCACCGCAACCCCGGAAATCGAACCGCCGGCCCATTGCACCGGGACCACGCTTGGCGACCAACCGATCACCACGGGCACCATCGTGGCCGCCGCACCCTCGCCGTGCATGCACACAAAGACATGTGCCCAGCCATAGCGGCCAGCGGCATTGAGCCCGCCAACCACCTGATCGGCGCGCGTTTCGGGGCAATCCCACCGCACATGGCGAAACCCGGCATTGTCGGGCAAGTCGGGTCCGGTCACCACCAGCGGCGTGGTGACATGCTCGGCGGCGGTAAAGCGCGCCAACATCGCCTCTTTCCACATGCGGCGGTGGAGCTGATGGAAACCCAGCCCGATCATGATCGCAACTGCCAGCAGCACGAGCAGCGTGGCCACAACAGGAGGGCGACGCATTACAGATGCGCCCGTTTGAGACAGCGCATCAGCCAGGCCAGTTTAACGAGGCGCAAACCGCCGATAATGACAAATGCGACCACTGGTGGCCAAATCAGCGCATGGACCCACAGCGGGGGGCGCAGTGCATCATCGATGCGCAATGCCGCCAGGACCAGAATGATCACCAGCGGCAAAATGATCGGATACAGCAACCGCCCCGACGCCTCATGTGCCACAAAGTCGGTCCCACATCCCCGGCAGTGCGGCACAAATACGGCGGGCGCGGCAAACACCCCCCCAAACACCCCGGACGCGCCGCATACCGGGCACAATGCAAATAAAGCAGCCCTGATCAGGCCGGGCTGCCCTTTTGCAGACGACGGTTTACAGGCTGACATCAAATTACGGGCTGGCATTATCAGCGGCCCCGAATCATTCGATCGCCGCACCCCAGTTGCCCCAGACATAGATGGCGACAAACAGGAACAGCCACACCACGTCGACAAAATGCCAATACCATGCCGCCGCTTCCAAGCCGAAATGCTGGCGCGGGGTGAAATCCATGCGGATGGTGCGCACCAGGCACACGATCAGGAAAATCGTCCCGACAATGACGTGAAACCCGTGGAACCCGGTCGCCATGTAGAACGACGAGCCATACGTGTTTTTGCCGAAGGGAAACGGCGCATGCATGTATTCATATGCCTGGATCGAGCTGAACAGCAGGCCCAGCAGGATCGTCGCAATCAGGCCCCGCTTCAGATCGGTGCGGTTGCCGTGGATCAACGCGTGGTGCGCCCAGGTCAGTGTAGTCCCCGAACACAGCAGGATCAGGGTGTTTAGCAGTGGCAGGTCAAATGCGTTCATCACCGAAGTGATCGCTTTCGGCGGCCAGGTCCCACCGATCACATCGACCGCGATTTTTGACGGAAACAGCGAAAAATCGAAAAACGCCCAGAACCAGCCGACGAAGAACATCACTTCGGACGCCAGGAACAGGATCATGCCATAACGCTGATGCAACTGCACCACCGGGGTGTGGTGCCCTTCGTGCGCTTCCTTGATCACTTTGCCCCACCACGAAAACATCGTAAGCGCCACGCCGAGCACGCCGGCCAAACCGACGCTGATCCCGCCGGGAACCTTGTGCATGTACAAGACCATGCCGCTGGTCATTGTCAGCGCGGAAAACGCGCCGACGATCGGCCAGATGTCGGGCGGCAAAATGTGATAATCGTGATTCTTGGCGCCGGCCATGGTCGTCTGTTCCCCGAAAGTTCTGGTTCGATGGCAAAGGAGCGGGCCCCTGCCAATTCGCATTTTGCTTCGATTTCGTAATGGGTTTAGCGTCTCGATCCGCGCCAAACAAGTGGGTACGTCAACCCTTGGCGTTGGCGGCAATCAAGAACGTGTAGGACAGCGTGATTTCCTGGATGTCTTTGGCGTCGGCATCTTTCAGCATCGCCGGATCGACGTAATAGACCACCGGCATGCGCACTTCCTGCCCGGCCTCCAGCCGCTGATTGTTAAAACAGAAGCACTGGATCTTGTGGAAATAGGCGCCGGTCTGTTCGGGCGTCACATTATAGACCGCGCGGCCGACAATGGCGTGGTCGCTGGTATTTTTGGCATAGAAATACGCCATTTTGCGTTCACCGACGCGGCCATCCTGAGTCACTTGTTCGGGGCGAAAAACCCATTTCATGCCCGGCGCGACATTGGCGTCAAACCGGATCGTGATCGGCTGGGTTGACGCACGCACGAGCGCAGCCTGCGCGGCGGTGGATCGCTGCGTCGTGCCGTTGAACCCGGTCGCCTGACAAAACATGCGATAAAACGGTGATGACGCATAACCCAGGCCGAGCATGGCCAGCGCGATGCCGCCAAAGATCAGCCCGATTTTACGATTTGACCTGCGCGCACCGACCGGCTGCGTTGCCATCGTCACTGCCCCTTGACGCCGGGCGATACCGGCGCCCGTGGGGCAACAGGTTTGGCCACCTGCTGCAACGTGTGGGCATCGCGGATCGATTCTTCGCGCAATTTGACAAGCGTGATCGCAAAAAACAGCACGGCCAACGCAATCAGGACCAGCGCCGTAGCCCGCGAACGCGATTTCTGCCGTGCGCGAAACGCGGCGAGTTCGGCAGGCGTCAGCGGCTGGGGAGTGGTATTCATGCGTCAGGCTCCAAAACTGGCCACCACGTGGTCAACCACCAGCATGGCGAAAAGAACAAACAGATAGATGATCGAATATGCAAACAGCCGTTTTTCGGGCGTCATCGCATCATCGGCCCCGGACGATCGGCGCAAACCGACCCATGCCGAAAGCGCGACAAACACCAGCCCCAGCCCGAGCGCCGACAGGCCATAAATCGTCCCAGCCAACCCCAGCCACCATGGCACCAGCGTCAGTGGCAGCAGCACGGCGGCATAAGCCAGGATCTGGTACCGGGTAGCGCGTTCACCTGCGACGACCGGCATCATCGGAATGCCCACTTTTGCGTAATCGGTCTGCACAAACAGCGCGAGTGCCCAGAAGTGCGGCGGGGTCCACATGAAGATAATCAGGAACAACAGCACCGGCATCAGCGTGATATGCCCAGTCACCGCGATCCATCCGATCATCGGCGGAAACGCCCCTGCCCCGCCACCGATCACGATATTCTGCGGTGTGCGCGGTTTCAGCCAGACGGTATAGATCCACGCGTAGTAAAAGATCGACAGCGCCAGAATCCCAGCCGCCAGCACGCCGATCGCCAGCCCCATGACAATGACCGACCCGCCCGCCAGGGCAAAGCCGAAATCGCGCGCCGAAGTGCGTTCCATCCGTCCAGCGGGCAGCGGGCGATGCTGCGTGCGCTTCATCCCGGCATCAATGTCGGCTTCCCACCACTGGTTGAGCGCAGCAGCGCCGCCAGCGCCAACCGCGATGCACAAGATCGCCGTAAAGGCGAGCACCGGGTCGATATGCCCGGGCGCCGCGAGCAGGCCGCAAAGCCCGGTAAAAATCACCAGGGTCATCACGCGCGGCTTTGTCAGCGCAAAGAAATCGCGCCAGTCGGCGTCAAGCGCGCTGGCGACAGCGACAGATTCGGATTTGATCGGGGCAATGGACATTGTGGCGCGGCTATAAGCGCCCCTGACGCGCAGGGAAAGCGAAAGCGGCAGGCTGGATTTGTCAGAATTTACGCTTACCTAGGCGAGAGTTTTTCCAGTTTGATGGAGTATCCCCATGCGCCTGACCACCCGCTCGTTTCGGCCCGGCGTTTTTATGGGAGCAGCGCTACTGGCAACCGCGCCGTTCGCGGCGCCCGCTCTGGCCGCCGTGCATGCGCCGCATCTGGACATCGCAACATTCGATCAACTCGCCCAGCCGCTGCCGCTGCCCTACCACCCGGCGCAAGATGCCGACCGCGCCGTGACCGAGGCACGCCAGCGCGCGATCGCCACGCACAAATTGCTGGTCATCGAACTGGGCGGCAACTGGTGCCTCGATTGCCGCATCCTGGCCGGGACGATCGAAAATCCAAAGCTGAAAGCGTTTGTCGAAGCGCATTACGAAGTGGTCACGGTCGACATCGGCCGGTTCGACAAGAACCTGCAAGTCCCCGCGCGCTATGGCATTACCAAGCGGCTGGAAGGCGTACCCGCATTGCTGGTGATCGAACCGCGCAACAACCGGCTGATCGATGCCGGCCACATCGCCGCGCTGGCCGACGCACGCAGCATGACCCCGCAATCGCTGGCCGACTGGTTGGCGAGCTGGCTTTGATCTGGCGATGCAGGCTGGCGCGTGACCACTAGCGCTAACGTAGCCGCCATTCCCGGCGCCTAACTGATGTATCAGAACCGGCCACAAATTTAGGCGTGAGTCGCTCGGCTTGATAGGCAGGAGACGGCTGTTTGCCGACAGGCGGCTGTCGGGTAAAATGAGCCGCTCTACCCATATCGCAGTTCGCTATTGAAGATTCGCTGCCTGCGTGACGGACCGTGTACGAAGGTCGGCTGGTGGTCCTTCGTCGATCAACAAGAGCCGTTCCGGTCAGTCGCAAATCCCGGTCATTCCCCGAAGCGTATTTGCAAACGGCATGACCATTAATTGAGCCGCGCCAGCCAATCGAGCAACAGCCGCGTGACTTCGGCCGGCCGTTCCTGCTGAGTCCAGTGGCCGCAGCCGTCGAGCATATGGCCCTCAACATTGGGGGCGAAGTGCCGCATTATGGCGACAGGGTCGGTAATCTGGCCAAACAGGGTGCTGGCCGGATCGCGCGTGCCGCCGATATAAAGAGCTGGTTGTTCGAGTTTGCGACCTGCCAGCGGGGAGAGCCAGGCAAAGTCTGCTTCGTGATTGCGATAGCGGTTGAGTGGGCCGCGCAGGCCGGATCGTTCGAATTCGCCGGTATAGAAATCGAGATCGGCCTCGGTCAGCCACGGCGGCAATGTTGCTGGCAATTGCAGGCCGTCGAGCAACTGGGCGTCGACTAGTTTGGCGGGCCAGGCGTCGTCGGGCGCCTCCCCCCCGATCGAGCATA
Organism: Novosphingobium sp.; assembly: GCA_043732365.1. GTDB lineage: Bacteria > Pseudomonadota > Alphaproteobacteria > Sphingomonadales > Sphingomonadaceae > Novosphingobium. Next base: position 7,834 of record JAYTHT010000134.1, read on the forward strand.
GGAACAGCGTCAGGAAATTGCGCAATTGCGGTTCCAGTTCGGCCTCGGCGCGGCCCGGTTGCTGAAAATATTCCTGGTAGAAAAACTGGTCTTTGGTGGTGAATTTCTCGCGGAAAATTTCGGTGAACGGACGACTGGGCGCGCCGGTAAACGGCACCGACAGGCCCGCCACCGCGCGAAATTGATCGGGTCGGACAAAGGCCGAATTCCACACGATCGGCGCGCCCCAGTCGTGGCCCACCAGGATTGCTGGTGCATCGGGCGACAATGCGTTTTTCAATCCTACCAGATCACCGACCAGGCGTTCCATCGCATAGGCCGCAACCGGCTCGGGCTTGTCCGACCCGCCATAGCCGCGAACGTCGATCGCGGCGACCCGGTAGCCGGCAGCCGCGATCGGGCCGATCTGATGGCGCCACGAATACCAGCTTTCGGGAAAGCCATGGACCATGATGACCAGTGGCCCCGAGCCTTGCCCAACGCCCTCCAGGGCCACGCGCAAGGTTACTTCGCCACAATCGATTTGCCGCATCTCGGGCATTATGCTTCTCCCACTCCGCCACGTCTTAATCGCTTGTTTAACAGATCTGCAAAGTGCTGCAACGACCTGATACCAAAACACCCCGGACCATCAGTCCGGGGTGTTTTGGTAATTCCAGCCAGGTCCGCGAAACGATCAGTGCGTGTTGGTCGTATCGATCACTGGCAGCGTTTCGAACTGGTGGAACGGCGGTGGTGAGGACAGCGTCCATTCCAGCGTCGTGGCACCTTCGCCCCAATAATTGCCCTCTGCCTTGCGGCCGAACAGCAGCGCGTAACCGATGTTGATGAAGAAGACGACCATGCTGACCGACATCACCATATAGCCTATCGTCGCGACTGTATTCCAATGTTCGAAGGCCGCGGGATAGTTGGGAACCCGCCGTGGCATCCCCTGCATACCCAGAAAGTGCATCGGGAAAAAGATCAGGTTCACGCCGACGAAGAAGATCGCGAACTGCACGTGCGACAGGAATTCGCTGTGCCAGCGACCGCTCATTTTGGGAAACCAGTAAAAGAACCCGGCGAACAGCGACGTGACTGCACCCAGTGACAGCACATAGTGGAAATGCGCGACGACGTAATACGTGTCCTGCAAATTGTCATCGATCCCGCCGTTCGCCAGCACCACCCCGGTCACGCCGCCCAGCGTGAACAGGAAGATAAAGCCGATCGCCCAGACCATTGGCGATTTGAATTCGATCGAACCACCCCACATCGTGGCGATCCATGAGAAGATCTTGATGCCGGTAGGGACCGCGATGACCATGGTGGCCGCGGTGAAGTACATCTTGGTGTCGACGTCGAGCCCAGTCGTATACATGTGGTGCGCCCACACGATGAACCCGACCACGCCGATCGCAACCATCGCATAAGCCATGCCAAGATAGCCAAACACCGGCTTTTTCGAGAAGGTCGAGATGATCTGGCTGACAATGCCGAAACCGGGCAAAATCATGATGTAGACTTCGGGATGACCAAAGAACCAGAACAGATGCTGGTACAGGATCGGATCGCCGCCGCCCGACGCATCAAAGAACGTCGTGCCGAAATTGCGATCGGTAATCAGCATCGTGATCGCCGCGGCCAGGACCGGCAGCGCGAGCAGCAGCAGGAACGCAGTGACCAGCACCGACCACACAAACAACGGCATGCGGTGCAGCGTCATACCCGGCGCGCGCATGTTGAAAATGGTCGTGATGAAATTGACCGCGCCCAGGATCGAACCTGCGCCCGCCAGATGCAGCGAAAATATGGCGAAATCGACCGCAGGCCCCGGTGAACCCGACGTCGACAGCGGGGCATAGACCGTCCAGCCCGTGCCCGCGCCATTGCCGACACCGCCCGGCACGAATGCCGACAGCATCAGCGAACAGAACCCCGCGACCGTCAGCCAGAACGAGATGTTGTTCATGCGCGGAAAGGCCATATCGGGCGCGCCGATCATGATCGGCACAAACCAGTTGCCAAAGCCGCCGATCAGCGCCGGCATGACCATGAAAAACACCATGATCAGGCCGTGCGCGGTAATCAGCACGTTCCACAAGTGAAGCTGCTGATCAAAGCTGGGGTTTTTCTCGCCCAGGAACGATGCGACCGCGCCCAGATACTGAATGCCCGGATGCATTAGTTCGGCGCGCATGATCCCTGAAACCGCGCCGCCAATGATACCGGCGAAAATCGCGAAAATCAGGTAAAGCGTGCCGATGTCCTTGTGGTTGGTGGACATGAACCACCGCGCAAAAAAACTTGGCTTGTGGTCGTGATGCGCATCGTGGTGTGCAGGTGTGCTGGCCATGGAATTGGACCCTTGATTGAACGGTCTGAAACCGCCCCTGATTGGAATGGGGTAGTGTCAGGCGCCAGTCTTGACAGTGACAAGACTCTTGGCGGCGACCGGTGTGATAACGGCGGTTTTGGCTGCAGGCGCACCGACGGTGCCGCCCTGCGATTTGATCCAGGCGTCGAACTTGGGCCGGGTGACAGCCTCTACGACGATGGGCATATAGCCGTGGCGTACGCCGCACAGTTCGGAACACTGGCCGTAATAGACGCCCGGCTCATCGATATGCATCACGCGTTCGTTGATGCGGCCCGGCACTGCGTCCAGCTTAAACCACAACGACGGCACCGAGAACGAGTGGATCACGTCGGAACCGGTCGTCTGGATGCGAATATCTTCGCCCGCCGGTACGACCATGCGCTTGTCCGCGCCCAGTTGCGGCTGTTCGCCGCGCGAGATCGCCTGATCGGGCGTCAGGATGTTTGAAATCACTTCAAACCCGCCGTTGTCGGGATAGCCATAACCCCAATACCATTGGTATCCGGTGACTTTGACCGTGACCGCACCTTTGGCAGGCGCGCGATACTGGTGTGCGATCAACCGGATTGACGGCACTGCCATGAACACCAGGATCAGGACCGGGACCAAAGTCCAGACCACCTCGATCGCCGTATTGTGGCTGGTGCGCGATGCCACCGGATTGGATCGGCGGTTGAACTTGGCAATTACCACCAGCAAAAGCACCAGCACGACCAGCACCACGAACGTGATGATCGGCATCAGCAGCGCATCGTGCATCCACAGCGCTTCCTTACCGGTCGCCGAATACTGATTCTGGAAACCGTAAGCGCCGGCGATCGGCTGGCCTTTGCCCGCCACCGGACGCGCCGGGACGTAAGCGTCAGCAGCAGGAGCGCCAGCGGCAGCAGCGCCAGGGGTTCCTGCGACCGCAGACGCTGTCGCCACCGGAGCGGCCGACGACGCCGCGACGGGCGCAACAGCGATGGTCGCTGGCGTGGTCGCAGCTTGGGCCAGCCCGTTGGCCGGGGACAGCGCGATCACGGTGGCCAGCGTCAGGCACTTGAAAGCCTTTGTTATAGACCGGGAATTTTCGGCAATGGTCATCGTCGAACTATCCGTTTCCTCTTTCGCGCCGGGCTTTGAACCGTGTGGCGCAGTCCATGCAACAATATCAGTCCTTAAGCGCTATACGTGCGAATGGTAGGGCGCTCAAGCACCTGTGGCGCCATTTTTTCACCCTTACGTGCACCCCTTGGGAAAGCTGGGTGTCAGGCAGGCCAGAAGCAGATCGCGGATTGCCCCCTGCGATTGCCCCCAGGAACGCAAAAAGGCTTGCCCGAGGCGCCCTGGCGCGTCATTTGCCGATCAAGTTTTCCCACCGCTTTATACAAAGTATTTCGGACCCATCATGCAAGACAGCGAAATCCTTTCCGAATTCCGCGCCAGCGGCGCCCTGCTCGAGGGGCATTTCCTGCTCTCATCGGGCCGCCACAGCGCGCATTACCTGCAATGCGCGCGCGTTTTGATGGATCCGATGCGTGCGACCAGGCTGGCATCGGCGCTGGCGGCAAAGCTGCCACGCGAATTGCGCCAACAGATTGTCAAAGTGGTCTCGCCGGCGATGGGCGGCGTGATCATCGGGCATGAAATGGGACGTGCGCTGGGCGTCGAGGCGATGTTTGTCGAACGCCCGACCGGCACATTCGAATTGCGCCGGGGGTTTGCGCTGCAATCCGGTGACCAGGTGCTGATGGTCGAAGACGTGGTAACCACCGGCCTGTCGAGCCGCGAAGCAATCGAGGCGATCGAAGCCGCCGGCGGCGTAGTGATCGCGGCGGCGGCGCTGGTTGACAGGTCAGGTGGCACGGCGGAACTGGGCGTGCCATTCCATCCGCTGATCTCGCTCAGTTTCCCGACATATGCGCCCGATGACGTGCCAGCCGATCTGGCGACGACGCCCGCAATCAAGCTGGGCAGCCGGACTACAGGCGCATGACCGGCTTGCGCACGCCCACATTAACATTGGGCAGATTGAGGTTGGGAGTAAACATCGATCACGTCGCCACAGTGCGCAATGCGCGCGGCGGCGATCATCCCGATCCAGTGCGCGCGGCGCAGATCGTGGCCGAAGTCGGCGGCGATGGCATCACCGCGCATTTGCGTGAAGACCGGCGCCATATCCGCGACGAAGACATCGCACGGATACAGGCGGCGACCAATTTGCCCCTGAACTTTGAAATGGCCGCGACCGACGAAATGGTCGAAATCGCCTTGCGCCATCGCCCGCACGCCGTGTGTATCGTGCCCGAACGACGCGAAGAGCGCACCACCGAGGGCGGGCTCGATGCCGCAGGCCAGCACAACCGGCTGGCCCCGGTCATCGCCCGGCTGACCGATGCCGGCATCCGCGTCAGTCTGTTCATCGCGCCCGATCCGCGCCAGATCGAGGCGGCGATCCGCCTGCGGGCGCCGATCATCGAATTGCACACCGGCGAATATGCCAATGCCAGCGATCAAACGCGCGCATTCGAATTGCAGCGGATTGCCGACATGGCCGCGCTGGCCGTGCGCAACGGGATCGAACCGCACGCAGGACATGGCCTGACTTACGACAATGTCCAGCCGATTGCCGCGATCCCCCAACTCGCCGAGCTGAACATCGGGCACTATCTGATTGGCGAGGCGATCTTTACCGGGCTGGCCGACGCAGTGCTGCGCATGCGCAATTTGATGGATGAAGCGCGGTGATCATCGGGCTGGGGTCGGACTTGTGCAATATCGAACGAATTCAGGCGTCGCTCGACCGTTTTGGCACGCGTTTTGAAACACGGGTGTTTACCGCCGCCGAACAGGCCAAGGCCGCACGCCGACCGATGACCAAAGCGGGCACACTGGCAAAACGGTTTGCCGCCAAGGAGGCGTATTCCAAAGCCGTCGGCACCGGATTTCGCGCGGGCGTGTTCATGAAGGACATCGGCGTTGTGAATGCACCATCGGGCGCGCCGACGCTGGCACTGACCGGCGGCGCGGCGGCGCGACTGCTCGCGATCACCCCGCCGGGCCATGTGGCAATGGTCCACCTGACATTGACCGACGATCATCCGTGGGCGCAGGCGTTTGTGGTGATCGAGGCCCGGCCCTTGATCGAAGCCCATCCCCTGATCGAGCCCCTGACCGAGCCTGCTACATGACTCACGATGAAATTCCGCCCGAACCAGTCGCAATTCCCGAAACACCCGAACCTGTCACACCGGTCTGGCTGATCGAACTGCGCGGGCTGGTGATGATGCTGGCCGCCGTAGTCCTGTTTCACAGCCTGGTGGCCAAACCGTTTTACATCCCGTCAGGGTCGATGATGCCCAATCTGCTGATCGGTGACCGGCTGGTGGTGTCGAAATACCCCTACGGCTGGTCGTGGGTCTCGGCTTCGTTTCACGTCTTGCCGCGATCGAATGTGCGGCTGTTTCCAGGCACGCCCGAATACGGCGATATCGTGATCGTCGTACCGCCCAATCGCGATGAGGACTATATCAAGCGCGTGGTGGCATTGCCGGGCGACCGGATCGCTGTTGTCGGCGGACAGATTGTGCTCAATGGCAAACCGGTGCCCCAGGTTGTCGAGCCCCCACTGATCCTGCCGGTCGATTCCAATCAGCCGTGCGATGCCAGCGATTTTCCGGGCTTGCGCTTTCGCGGCGCCAATGGCCGCAGCTATTGCGAATTGCCGATCTATCGCGAAACGCTGCCCAATGGGGCGACGTATCGCATCATCGATCATACCGATCAGCCGCTCGACCATTATCCAGAGGTCCGCGTACCTGCGGGGCATGTTTTTGTGATGGGCGATAATCGCGACAATTCCGCCGACAGCCGCGCCCCGGTCGATGGCAATGGCCTGGGTGGCCCGGTGCCGCTGTCGAGCGTTGGCGGGCGCGCCGAATTCATCACCTTTTCGCTCGACGGCAGCCAAGGGTGGAGCCCCGTGAACTGGTGGAATGCCTTGCGACCCGGACGTTCCTGGACCAGACTGCGCCCAATGATCACCACACGAGAAAAATAATGCGCGAGAAAAATATTGGCTGATCAAGCAGATGCTGGCGCGCCCGAGCCATCGGGCATCGCTGAAAGCGCCGCCGGCCCCACCGACGTTCGCGACTGGCTAATCCGGCAAGAGGCTAAACGCGCGTTCGTCTGGCTGGGCATTGCCGGCGCAATTGTGATGGCGGTCTATCTGTCACAACCGCTGATCGTCATTTTTGCCGGAATCGTGTTTGCCGCGCTGATCGATGGCGGACAGCGCCTGCTGGCGCGTGTTTTGCCGGTACCTCGCGGGATTCGCATCGCGCTGGTGATGATTGCCGCCGTGCTGTTCATGGTTTGGCTGGTGCTGTTTGCCGGTAGCCAGATTGCCGAACAGGCCGCCGCAATGCCCAAACTGGTTGCAGTCGAGGCCCAGCGGTTGAGCGATCTGGCGCGCAGCCACGGCTTGCTGGCCCAACGCGTCGACGTGCCCGCGCTCTCGGAGCGGATTGCCGAACAGCTTGCTGGCGGGGTCGGCCCGGTCACGCATGCTCTGGGCGGATTGCTGGGCGGGGTGACGACCGCGTTCCTGATCGTGATCCTGGGCATCTATTTCGTGATGGAGCCCGATCTGTATCAGGGCGGTGTGGCATGGTTGATGCCCGCCGCGAACCGCGATGCTTGGCGTAAAACCGCGCACCGGATGGGGCACACGTTGCGCCGGCTGCTGTTTGGTCGGTTGATCGGCATGGCATCCGAAGGGTTTGCGATGTGGATCCTGCTGTCGGTTTGGGGTGTGCCGATGGCCGCGCTGCTCGGTCTGCTGACCGGGTTGCTGGCGTTTCTGCCCAATATCGGCGCGCCGATTTCGGGCGGGCTGACGATCCTCGTGGGGTTTTCCGCGGGGTTCAATACCGGGATTTACTGCATCGTGGTCTATGCCATTGTGCAGATTATCGACGGCAATATCGTTGTGCCGATGGTCGCCAAAAAGACCGCCAACCTTGCCCCTGCGCTGGTGTTGGGTGCGCAGCTGATTTTTGGCGTGCTGTTTGGCCTGTTGGGGCTGGTGCTGGCCGATCCGATGGTCGCGATGTTGAAAATCGCGCTGCAGCGTCAGGCCGAAAGCAACGCTGGCGATGATGGCGTTGATAGCGGTAATGGTAGGGCCAAAACCAAGAACGGCAGCGCTGCGTGAAGCGCATGCTGGCGGGGTTTGCCCTGCTGATGGTGGCATTGACCGGAATTGCGGTGGTTGGTCTGAGCTGGGGTTGGCCCCAAATGGAAGTGTGGCGGCTGGCCCCGCGTGTGCCGTTCAAGGCCTTGCCCGCGCTGCCCGACGATGCCTATGCCGCCCCGGCGATGTGGGTCGCGCGGCCCGGCATGGCCACAGATCCCGCGCAATACTTGCCGCCCGGCGTCGGGCATGATCGCAAGGGCGGCGCATTTGTCTTTTTTCTCCACCCGACGACATATATCGGTCGCAAATCGTGGAATGCGCCGCTCGATCACGCCAATTCGCGGATGCGCGCCGATCTTGCGGTGCGTTCGATGGCCAGCGTGTTCAATGACGAAGCCGGGATTTACGCGCCGCGCTATCGCCAGGCCGCGCTGGGCACGTTTCTGTCCGACCGGCCCGAACAGCAGCACGCGCTCGCGCTGGCACAAAGTGATGCCAAAATCGCGCTGACCACGTTCCTGCGTTCTGTGCCCGCGACTGCGCCGATTGTCCTTGCAGGGCACGATCAGGGCGCGTTGATTCTGATGCGACTGATCCGTGACACCGTGCTGGGCACGCCATTGGCGCCGCGAGTGATCGCGGTTTATCTGGCGGGATGGCCGATCTCTGCGCGCCATGACTTGCCGGAATTGGGTATGCCCGCGTGCACGCGCGCCGATCAGGCAGGCTGCGTCATGAGTTGGATAACCTTTGCCACACCGGGTGATCCGCGCGAAGTCATGGCTATGGCCGCGCATTATCCTGCGCTTGACGGGTTTGGGGGGGATGGGAATGCGCGAGACGATGTACCAATATGCACCAATCCGCTGACCGGTGGCGCCAGCCCTGAGGCACCGGCTTCGGCCAATCTGGGCAGTCTGGCGATCGGTGATGAGGTTCGCCAGGCCGCGCTGGTGCGGCCATCTGTCGGGGCGCGCTGTGACAGTGCCACCGGGCTGCTGACAATTGTCGATCCGCCCCACCTGGGTGACGATGTCATGCCCGGAAACAACTATTCGGTTTACGATTTTCCGCTGTTCTGGCGCAATTTGCGTAACGATATCGCTCGGCGAGAGGCGGCGTGGATGCGCGCCCATCGCGCCGCATGATCACCACGCGCGCGCCCGAATTTCGCGACGCGCTGCCCACCGGTGGCGTGCTGATCGGGCTTGATCCGGGTACAAAAACCATCGGCCTGGCGCTATGCGATGCCGGATGGCGCTTTGCCACACCGGACAAGACGATCATGCGGCGCAAATTCCGCGATGACAAAGCCCGGATCGCCGCCGTAATTGCCGCACGCCAGGTCGTCGGCATGGTCATCGGGCTGCCGCTCAATATGGATGGCAGCGACAGCCCGCGCGCCCAGGCGGCGCGTGCGATGGCGCGCAATCTGGCCGATTTTGACCTGCCGATGCTGATGTGGGACGAACGCTGGTCCACCCGCGCCGCCGAACGCGCGATGATCGACCTGGACATGAGCCGCGCCAGACGGGCCGAACGGATCGATGCGCATGCTGCCGCGCTGATCCTGCAGGGTGCGATTGACGCGCTGTCGGGCGCATTGTTCTGAATTTCAGAGATGGGTTCTTAAATTCAGGCCGGGT
>JAYTHT010000135.1:0-5852 GCA_043732365.1 Novosphingobium sp.
CGCGCGCGCGGCCACTGCGGGCAAAGACGGTGTTGGCAAATTCGAAGATCGGTTCAATGAGCAGCTGGGCCAATTGAGCGAAGAGGCCAGCAAATCGGGCGCGCAAGCCAGCCGCAAGGCTGCCGGGATCGCCGATCTGGTGCTCAATTCGCTGCGCGACGCCGGGGAAGCCGCGCTGTCGCGCATGAACAAATACAAAAAAGACTGACGCTTGGCCGGATCACGGGGGGGTGACGCCAGGCGTAAAACCTTGCATCACACCCCGCGATCTTCCCAATAAAGGCGTTCATTCTACTTGAATTTCCGGGGTGCATTTGTCAGGGCCTATTTCATTGCTCCCTTACGGAAAGTAACCGATGAACAAGCTGCACCTCGTGATGGGCGGGCGGGTCCAGGATCCGCAAGGTCTCGATTTTGTCGATCTCAACGCGATCGACCTGGTCGGCGTGTTTCCCGATTATGCCAGCGCCGAAGATGCCTGGCGCGCAGCGGCGCAACGCACCGTCGACGATGCCGAAATGCGGTATGTCATCGTGCATCTGCACCGGCTGCTCGATCCGGGCACACCAGCGGCCTGATTGCCAGAAACCATTTAACGAACCACTATTAAAAAATCCCCGCAACCATATGGTTACGGGGCTTTTTTAATGGAATCTGCGAAAAATGGAATTAGATAAATTCGATCTTTTCGACCACGTAGGACCGATCACCTGCAGGCACCGTCACTTCGATTTCTTCTTCGGCTTTGCGCCCGATCAGCGCTTTGCCGAGCGGCGAGTTATAGCTGATCCGGCCGACCTTGGCATCGGCTTCGGCCTGGCCAACGATCTGGTAGCGCACGGGTTTTTTGGAATCGTCGAGCAAGGTCACCGTCGCGCCAAACACGATGCGGTCGCCCGACAGCGTCGTCGGATCGATGATCATCGCGCGATTCAGCTTGTCATCCAGATCCGCGATCATTGCCTCGACCTGGCCCTGGCGTTCCTTGGCCGCGTGATATTCGGCATTTTCCGACAGATCGCCATGGGCCCGCGCTTCCTCGATCGCATCGACGATGCGCGGGCGTTCCTCTCGCAGAGCCTGCAATTCGCGGCGCTGCTTGTCATAGCCTTCCTGGAGCATCGGCAGCTTTTCAGTCGCCATCCCTAATCCTTTTCTCAACCAACCCTGCCGCACCCATGGCGCCAGGGGAAAAACCATCCCTTCCGCGACCAACCGTGGCGCGGATCAGGCATTCGCTTATGCAGGGGGATCCTGTGGAAGCTTAGTGTTTGTCTTGGCTATAATAGTCTTGAAGCGACCTGACTTCAAGTTCGGCACCGCGCAGCGCCTCAATTGCTTCAGCCGCAGCCAGCGAAGCCGCCGCCGTGGTGAAATAGCAGACTTTTCCGGTCAGCGCAGACCGCCGGATCGACTGCGAATCCTTGTGACTTTGCCAGCCTTCGGTGGTGTTGAAAATAAGGGTGATATCGCCATCGATGATATGATCGACGATATGCGGGCGCCCTTCGGCAACTTTGTTGACGTGCTCGACCGCAATCCCGCGGTCTTCGAGATAGCGCGCGGTGCCGCCGGTCGCGACGACTTTAAAGCCAAGCCGGGCCAAAGTGCGCACCGCCGGTATGATCACCGGCTTGTCACTGTCTTTGACTGAAACAAACAATTTGCCCGACGCTGGCAACTTGCTGCCCGCACCCAGTTGCGATTTGGCAAAGGCCATCGCAAAATTGGCATCAATGCCCATGACTTCGCCGGTAGATTTCATTTCGGGCGACAACACCGGGTCGACCCCGGGGAACCGCGCGAACGGAAACACCGCTTCCTTGACCGCCATATAACCGATGTCGCGCCGGATCGGCGGCAGATCGGCCAATTTTTCACCCGCCATGATCCGCGCCGCGTATTTTGCAATCGGCTGGCCGATCGCTTTGGCGACAAACGGCACCGTGCGGCTGGCACGCGGATTGACTTCGATCAGATAGACCAGCCCGTCCTTGACCGCGAACTGGATGTTCATCAGCCCGCACACGTTGAGCCCTTTGGCCAGCAACACCGTCTGGCGTTCCATTTCGGCAATGATGGCTGGCGGCAAATTGTATGGGGGCAATGTGCAGGCGCTGTCGCCCGAATGGATGCCGGCCTCTTCGATATGTTGCAACACACCCGCGATCACGACCTGGTCGCCATCAGCCAGCGCATCGACATCGCATTCGATCGCATCGCGCAAATACTGGTCGATCAGCACCGGACTGTCGCCCGACACTTTGACCGCAGTGGCGATGTAATCATCCAGCTGCGCCTGGCTGTCGACGATTTCCATCGCACGCCCGCCCAGCACATAGCTGGGGCGGATCAACACCGGATAGCCGATGCGCGTGGCGACCGCGACGGCTTCGTCACGGTTCCGCGCCATGCCACCAAGCGGTTGCAACAAACCGAGCTTTTCAACCAGGTCGGAAAACCGTTCGCGGTCTTCGGCCAGATCGATCGAATCGGGTGAAGTGCCCAGAATCGGCACGCCCGCATCTTGTAACGCTTGGGCGAGTTTCAACGGGGTCTGCCCGCCGAACTGCACGATCACACCCACCAGCGTGCCGTTCGTGCGCTCGACATCGAGAATCTCGAGCACGTCTTCGGCGGTTAGCGGTTCAAAATACAGCCGGTCCGAGGTGTCATAGTCGGTCGAAACCGTTTCAGGATTGCAGTTGATCATGATCGTTTCGTACCCGGCTTCTTCCAGCGCGAAACAGGCATGGCAGCAGCAATAGTCGAATTCGATCCCCTGCCCGATGCGGTTTGGCCCGCCGCCCAGAATGACGATCTTGCGCCGGGCGGTTGGTGCGGCCTCGTTTTCCGGTTCACCGAACAACCCGGCTTCGTATGTCGAATACATATAGGGCGTGATCGCCTCGAATTCGGCGGCACAGCTGTCGATGCGTTTGAACACCGGGCGCACGCCCAGCCGCTGGCGCAATTCGCGCACTTCGGCTTCACTGGTTGCACCCGCCAACGCTTCGACGACATCATGGACGATGCCCGCGCGGGCCATGTTGGCATTGCCCGCCATCTGCACCGAACGCACTGCCAATTTTGCCAGGCGGCTGTCCGAAAAGCCCATCGCCTTCAACCGGCGCATGCCGATGGCATCGACCGGCAGGCCGCTTTCGACGATCTGCGCTTCTTCTGCGATAATCTCTTCGATCTGGCGCAAAAACCACGGCTCGTATTTTGTGATGGCCTGGACTTCGGCAACCGTAAACCCTTCGCGGAATGCCTGCCCGATGGCCAGCAGGCGATCGGGCGTGGCGCGCGACAAGGCGGCGTTGATCTGGTCGCGGCCTGCGCCTTCCAACTCATCGACGCGGTTAAACCCGTCGAGCCCGGTTTCGAGGCCACGCAGCGCCTTCTGCACCGATTCCTTGAAATTGCGGCCGATTGCCATGACTTCGCCGACCGATTTCATCGCAGTCGACAGCAGCGGCTCGGCGCCTTTGAATTTCTCGAATGCAAAGCGCGGGATCTTTGTCACGACGTAATCGATCGTCGGTTCAAAGCTGGCCGGGGTCGCCCCGGTGATATCGTTGGTGATTTCATCTAGCGTATAACCGACCGCCAGCTTGGCCGCGACTTTGGCAATCGGAAACCCGGTTGCCTTTGACGCCAGCGCCGACGATCGCGACACGCGCGGGTTCATTTCGATCACGATCAGGCGGCCGTCGACGGGATTGACCGCAAACTGGACGTTCGACCCGCCGGTTTCGACCCCGATTTCACGCAGCACCGCGATCGATGCGCTGCGCATGATCTGGTATTCCTTGTCGGTCAGCGTCATGGCCGGAGCGACGGTGATCGAATCGCCGGTATGCACGCCCATCGGGTCGACGTTTTCGATCGAGCAGACGATAATGCAGTTGTCGTTCCGGTCGCGGACGACTTCCATCTCGTACTCTTTCCACCCCAGCAACGATTCCTCGACCAGCACTTCGGTGGTCGGCGATGCCTCCAGCCCGCCGCGCACGATCTGGATGAATTCGTCCCTGTTATAAGCGATCCCGCCGCCGGTGCCGCCTAGCGTGAACGACGGCCGGATGATCGAGGGCAGCCCGGTGGTTTCGAGCACGGCCAGTGCGTCCGCGACGGTATGCGCCACGCCCGACCGCGCGGAATTGAGCCCGATCTTGTCCATCGCATTGCGGAATTTCAGGCGGTCTTCGGCCTTGTCGATCGCTTCTGCATCGGCGCCGATCATCGTCACCCCGTACTTTTCCAGCGTGCCGTCGCGAAACAGCGCCAGTGCGGTATTGAGCGCGGTTTGCCCGCCCATCGTCGGCAGCAAGGCGTCGGGGCGTTCCTTGGCGATAATTTTCGCCACGATTTCGGGCGTGATCGGTTCGACATAAGTCGCGTCGGCCATGTCCGGATCGGTCATGATCGTTGCCGGGTTCGAATTCACCAGAACGATGCGATAGCCCTCTTCTTTCAACGCCTTGACCGCCTGCGTCCCCGAATAATCAAATTCGCAGGCCTGGCCGATGATGATCGGCCCGGCGCCGATGATCAGGATCGAGGATATGTCAGTGCGTTTGGGCATTACGAAATCCCGAAAAGTCTATGAATTAGCGCGGTGGCAGAAGAATGTTTCTCAAGATCGGTTTGGGACATGATCTTGCTCATCAAAGTGACCCCACGAACTTTTCAAACAAATAAAAGCTGTCCTGCGGCCCGGGACTCGCTTCGGGGTGGTATTGCACGCTGAAGGCTTGCTTGCCGGTGATCGCGATGCCGCAGTTCGATCCGTCAAACAGCGAAACGTGCGTTTCGACCACGCCTTCGGGCAATGTCGTCGCATCGACGGCAAAGCCGTGGTTCATCGACGTGATTTCGACCACGTTGCCATCGATCCGGCGGACCGGGTGATTGGCGCCGCGATGGCCCTGGTGCATCTTGATGGTCTGTGCGCCCGCCGCCAGCGCCAGCATCTGATGACCCAGGCAAATGCCGAACACCGGCACATCGCGATCGAGCAAGCCCTTGATCACCGGCACCGCATAAACGCCGGTCGCTGCCGGATCACCCGGGCCATTCGACAGGAACACGCCAGCGGGATTGAGCGCGATGATCGCTTCCAGCCCGGTTTCGGCGGGGACCACCGTGACATCGGCGCCCGCTTTGACCAGATTGCGGAAAATATTGTCCTTGGCACCATAGTCGATCGCCACGACATGCGGGCGGGTGCCCCCGTCCTGTCGGATAGCCGCGTCCGGCCGGGTAAAGCCCTCACCCAGTTGCCAGATCGACCCGTCCCACGCCTCATTGGCTTCGCGGCTGACTTTGACGGCCAAATCCATGCCCTCCAGACCCGGCCAATTGCGGGCGCGATCCATCAAGGCGGCGATATCGAACTGCCCGGCGGGATCGTGCGCGATCACCGCATTGGGCGCGCCGTTCATCCGGATGCGCCGGGTCAGGGCGCGGGTGTCGATACCGGCAATACCGATCTTGCCCTGTAATTCCAGCCAGCGCGAAAAATCCGCCTGACTGCGGAAATTGGCAGGCGCAGTGACATCCTCGCGCACAATGCACCCGACCGCGCCGGCGATCCCGTGGCTTTCCATGTCTTCGTTGCATGTGCCGACATTTCCGATATGCGGAAACGTGAACGTAACGATTTGCCCGGCATACGACGGGTCGGTCATCACTTCCTGGTATCCGGTCATCGCGGTGTTGAAACAGATCTCACCGACGGCATTGCCAACCGCTCCGAATCCGCGACCCCATGCCACATGGCCGTCTGCCAGAACGATGACTCCCGTCGCGCCGTCTGGGCGCATGCCCTGGATTCCGGGCGCGTG
>JAYTHT010000136.1:0-16993 GCA_043732365.1 Novosphingobium sp.
GGGGCAACGGAATACACGGTCAGGCCGCCACCTGTGCCACCTGTGGCCGTGTTGCCCACAAAACTGACGTTGTGCAGTGCCAGCGTGGCGCCGGTATCGACAAAGAACACCCCGCCAAGCCCCGCACCGCCGCCCGCGCCTGTACCCCCGGTCGTGTTGAAATTGGTATATACGGTCTGCGTGTTGCTGTTACCGACGGTGAGCGTTGGACCGACCACATGCGAATTATTGGTGTTTTGCAGCGTGGCTGCTTCGGTACTGTTCAGGACTGCAACGCCGGTTGCCGCGTTGCCCTCGACCACCACCGGGCCAGGTCCGTCTGCGCGTGCCGCAGGGCTGAACACAGTAAAAGCGCCCAAAGCAAGCACGGTGGTTGAAAGCAGGCGCGCGCGACGGTTCAGCATAAAGTCCCCCGGATCGGACTTTTGGGGCGAATCGCGCCATAGCGACCCCCCACATTTTAGTCCGATAACAACCAAGGAGTATACTGGAGGGTACAGTCTAGCAAACTTTTTGTTTGAACCTTTTTTTGGTTGTTTAGCCTTCGTCTGGCTTATACCGGGCCATAAATGTGGCGATCGCTTCATTGATAACTATTTCGGCCGATGGAATAACGCCGTCCTGAACGCCCATCGCCATCACTTCGGGCCAGACCAGAAACTCCTGGATCAGCCCGACAAATTGCCAGGCGGCAATATCGGGCTGCTTGCAATTCAGCCGGCCTTCGGCATCCAATTGGCGAAGATGCTGCCCGAATGCGACCATGCGTGGCCCTTTGCCGGATTGATACGATGCGGGTCCGATCCAATCGAAACGTCGCGATTCGGACACGACCAAGCGTTGGAACTTGATCTGATCAGGGCTGTGCTGAAAAGACGCGATAGATAGCGCGATGACGCGCAAATGCTTCTCGACGGGCGCGGAGTGCGGCACTTGTTCAATTGCTAAAGCACGGCCCCAACTTGCCCAATGATCCGAAACCATAGCACGGAAAACGGCGTCTTTACTGCCAAATCGATTAAAAACTGTCTGTCGAGCAACACCCGCCACGTGTGCGATGCTTTCCATGCTGACGCCTTCATAACCGAGATCAAGGAACAGCATTCGAGCCGCATGCATAATATCCAACTCAGATTGCGACCGTTTATCCCGTATGTTATCGTGTGTGCTTGGGGTAGGCGGTTTCATTGTTTATCCTGGCGTATTATCGTTCATGCTCCAAACGCGCGGTTGCCGTTCTTGGTCCCGTTGCGCGTAAAAAACCGACGTCAATGAGGCAATCAGCAGTATTCCGACTCGAGGTCAATCGAGAGCTGCACCACCACAGCAGGGCTGGCCCGTGACCGACGCATTAAACCCAATGCAACCCTCCATCTCAGCTAAAAACTAATTAAATGGTTCGCACCATCATTGCTTCCCGCACCGGTGCATTTGAGCGTTTGCTAGCCACAGCGGACCTCACGGGCGCGCGACACGCAGCAGTTCCGCGCATGATCGTCTCGACTGCTGGCCGGTTTGATGAAGCGCATAGCGTTGACCGAACCGAGCAATTATCGAGCGATGCCACCAGTGGCCCATCGGAGCATTTTGTTCACATGCCTAATGGTTCTCAGGCCGCACCATTTGTCCAACAAATGTCTGCGAACTACGCTGAGTGAATGGTAACACCAGGATGGTTAAAGCGTACACCTCGCAGTATGGATGTCCCTAATCGAAAGGTAACTTTCGATGGACACAATGACGGCAGAAATGGCGGCCGTTTTGGCGAACATTGGCAGGTTTTATCAGACTGCCTGCCCACCTTTATGATGACCCGATCCTGCTCGATAGACGTGGCTGTCAGCCCCGCCGACACCCCACGGCCGCCGCTTGGCAATACGCATTCCTTCAGGGCGCGAGCCTCGCAGTGCATATCCTGCACCCCGCCGGTGGTTGCGGCGCGGACGGTGTCGCCGGCCATTTCCAGCGGCCTGCGCGCACATCGCGCAGATTGCCCCGGTGGGCGCCCAGATCTGCGTGGCGGCACGCTCGCAATCATCGATCGCCTCTGAGCGGGAGGGATCGCCGCACGGCAAATGGTGCAGCGCAACGACACTGATGCCTTCCATAATCATGCCGATGCGCCTTGCGAGTTATTCGACAAGGTCCTGGCCGTCGGAGTTATCATCTACGTGTGCGACGACAGGTCTGGCGGGGCGCTGAGTCCAGGCCCAGTTTTGTTGTGCTAACTTGCAGATACTATTCGACTTCACGCCAACACCGAGCATTGCTGTGCTCGTGAGTTGCAGCCGGACCTGAGTCGGCTGCCGGCCCCGACCGGCAGACCGGCGGGGCCTCGGGTGGTGGGAGCGGCACGATGCCGCTCCGATCAGGAGACCACCCGATGAATACCGTCCGCAAACCTCACCGCATGGCCCGTGACCCGCAGCCGCAGAGCGGCGAAGGCGCACCGATCGAACGCAATGCCGATGTCGGTTCGGCCAGCGACTGCGCCAATCCGTCCGAGCTCAAGCTCGCCCGTGTGGCCAAGCAGGGGCTGCTTATTGATATGCTGGGTGGGGATGGCGGAGTCTCGCTCACCGCGATCGTTGAAGCCAACGGCTGGCTGCCGTACACTGCCCGCGCCGCACTAACCGGCCTTCGCAAAAAAGCTCACGCGATTGAGCGGTTCCGCGACGATGAAGAAACTCGGCAACGCATTGTCACAGCATCGGCTGCAGCCTCAGTCGATGCCGCGCACTCCAGCGGAGATCTCTACGGTGCCAGAGCGGGCGCCGGTTCGGATGCCGACGCCGATGTCGACGCCGGGGCAACTGCCTAATGGCCAAGTTCGATATGGACCTTGCTGCGCTGGCGACCTTGTCGCCAGTGCAGCTGCGCGAGCGGTGGGCCGAGGTGTGTGAGCGCGCCGTACCAGCGGTGCCCGATTCGCTGCTCCGTCGCGGCATTACGCATGCTCTGCGGGAACGTGCCTTGGGCGGGCTGTCGGCCGTCACCCGCCGCACGCTCGAAGCTGTTGCCAGGAACGGCGTTGTTACAGCCGACGACTTGCCGATTCGGCTAAAGCCCGGCACGCGGCTGTTGCGCCAATGGAATGGCCGCATGCACTCGGTGCTGGTTACCGAGAAGGGCTTCCAGTTCGGCGGCCGCACCTGGAATTCGCTCTCCGCGATCGCCAAACGCATAACCGGCGCGCACTGGTCGGGCCCGCGCTTCTTCGGCCTGCGCCGCCCGTCAGCACCGCCAGTTCAGGTCCCGCGCCATGGCCAGTAGGAACAGTCGAATCGGCCCACGCTCTCTGGGCTGTGCGGTTCGCTGCGCGATCTATACCCGCAAGTCGACTGAAGAGGGTCTCGAACAAGCCTTCAATAGCCTCGATGCGCAGCGCGAAGCGTGTGCGGCCTGCATCCTCTCCCAGCAGCATGAAGGCTGGACCATGCTGCCCGAGGTCTACGACGATGGTGGGTTCTCCGGCGGGTCCATGAACCGTCCCGCGCTGCAGCGGCTTCTGCTTGCTGTCGAACACAGACAGGTGGATGTCATCGTCGTCTACAAGGTGGATCGCTTGACGCGGAGCCTGGCCGACTTCGCCAAGATCGTCGAAGTGCTCGATGGCGCTGGCGCCAGCTTCGTCAGCGTCACGCAGGCGTTCAACACCACCAACTCGATGGGCCGCCTGACGCTCAACGTATTGTTCTCGTTTGCGCAGTTCGAGCGCGAGGTCACTGGCGAGCGTATCCGTGACAAGATCGCGGCATCGAAGAAGAAGGCATGTGGATGGGCGGACCCATCCTGGTTGGCTACGATGTCGTCGATCGAGCGCTGGTCGTGAACGAAGCCAAGGTGGCCGTCGTTCGCCAGATCTTCGCGCTGCACTGCGAGGCGCCGACCCTGGCCGCACTGGCGATCGAACTTGAACTGCGCGACATCAAGTCTCGCATCAGAACGATGCGTGATGGCCGAATCCGCGGCGGCGACCCCTATCGCTCAGGCGCAATACGACACATCCTGATGAACCGCACCTACGTTGGCGAGACCACCCACGGCGACAAGGTCTACAAAGGCGCGCATCAAGCCATCATCGAACGCAAGGTGTGGGACGAGGCGCAGACCCGGTTCGCCAATCGCGGCAATCGGCCACGCTCGGGTCTTGCAAGCCTCCTCGCTGGACGAATCACAGATGTCGCCGGCGCTCAGCTGATTGCGTCACATGCCAACCGCGCTGGGCGGCGATATCGCTATTATACCACCAAATCATCAGCCAACGCTGATGCCTGGCGCCTGCCGACGGCGACCTGGAAGCTATGGTTCATCGCGCGATCGATGCCCTGCTCGATGATCCGCTTCGCCTCGCTGCCGAGTTCGGTGCCGCCGACCCCCGCTTGACGATTGCTTCGCGGCCTGACGATGCCGTTGCGAATCTTCGGCGGCCCAGCGCCGTCGCGGCGTTGCTCGACGCACTTAACGCTCGAATCGTGATCTCCGAGGCCGTGGTCCGAATTTCAATTGGTCGGCACGAGCTTGCTGGCCTGTTCGCAATCTCGCTGCCGGCGTCGGGCATCACCGATCCAATCGAAATCGAATTGCCCACCACGCTTCGGCGGCGCGGGCACGAACTGCGTCTTGTTTATACCAATCCCGATGTTCGCCCTGCGAATCGCGATGACAAGCTGATCGAGCTTCTCGGCAAGGGCTGGGCAGCTTGGGAGCAGCTAGCAAACGGCGGCTGGATCGAAAATCCCACCAAGCGGAGCCATGTTTGCCGGCTCGCCCGGTTGCGATTTCTGGCACCCGACATCGTCACAGCCATCATCGATGGCCGGCAGTCTATCGAATTGACCGCACGGCGGCTGCTGCGCATCAGTGATCTGCCTCAGGATTGGGTAGGGCAACGCCTCGCGCTAGGCTTGGTCGAAGGCCGCTAAGCCGCCTGAACTTCGCCAAAATCTGCCTTCAGGACACCATCAGGGCGCTTTGAGACGCAGGCCCCAAACGGTCCTATTCTCGCGGTTCACTATGGCGTCTTTGTCCTGAGGGTGTTGACCACTAGACGCGACACGGCGCGGAATTGCGGGGTTCTTCAAGCGCGGCGCGCGCACGTCCCTGAATAGACGTGCGCGCGTTACGGAATGGTGCTGCTGGGGAGGATTGAACTCCCGACCTCAGCCTTACCAAGGATGCGCTCTACCACTGAGCTACAGCAGCACACCATTTCCCGCCAATCCCGGAACCTTGCAAGCTTCGGGGCAGGCGCGCCCTTTGGCTGTGGGGGCCAGCTTTGTCAAGCGGGGTGGTGTCCGGCTGCGCCGGTAGGGCTTGCGCAGACAACGGCCATTCGCCACAGCATGCCGATGAGCCAAAGCGTTCCCCCAGTGCCGCCCGCCATGCCGCCGCCAATGCCGACTAGCGCAAAGGACGATCGGCAGACCCGGCTGGCCGAACAACTGCGCGCCAATCTGCATCGGCGCAAGGCTCAGGCGCGCGGGGTTGCGGCGGTTGACGGAGCTGGGGACCTGCCGAAAACCGACCTTCCCAAACTGTGATCAAATCGCTACGTCGCGCACTTCTCCAGGTTGCCACAGGAATTTCGATGCCTCGCCTGATCCTTGTTCGCCATGGCCAGTCGCAATGGAATCTGGAAAACCGGTTCACCGGTTGGTGGGATGTCGATTTGACTGAAAAGGGCGCGGCAGAGGCTTATGCCGCAGGCGTGTTGTTGCGCGAAAAGGGTGTTTTACCCACGATCGCGTTCACTTCGCTACAGTCGCGCGCGATCAAGACGCTGCATCTGGTGCTTGAGGCGGTGGGCCGGTTGTGGGTGCCCGAAACAAAAGACTGGCAGTTGAATGAGCGGCATTACGGCGGGCTGACCGGGCTCGACAAAGCGGAAACGACCGCATTGCACGGCGAAGCGCAAGTCAGGATCTGGCGCCGCAGCTTTGACACGCCGCCGCCGCCGCTGGAGCCCGGCAGCGCTTTCGATCTGTCGCGCGATCCACGTTATGCCGGGATCACGATCCCGGTTGCCGAAAGCCTGAAGGACACGATCGCACGCGTCCTGCCGTATTACGAAATGGCGATCGCGCCCGCGCTGGCGGCGGGCGAAACGGTGATCGTGGCCGCGCATGGCAATTCCTTGCGCGCGCTGGTCAAGCATCTGTCGGGGATTTCGGACGCCGATATTACCGACCTGGAAATCCCGACTGGTCAGCCGATCATTTATGAACTCGACGACAAACTGGCCGCGACCGACCGTTATTACTTGTCCGATCGCTAGGGAGGCGACGATGACCGCACCTGTAAATCCCTCCGTCGCGATTATCATGGGCAGTCAGTCCGACTGGGAAACCATGCGCAACGCCGCCGCCGTGCTCGACCGGCTGGGCGTGGCGCATGATTGCCGGATTGTTTCGGCGCACCGCACGCCCGACCGCCTGATCGAATTTGCCAAGACTGCGCATATGCAGGGGTTTCGCGTCATCATTGCGGGCGCGGGCGGCGCGGCGCATTTGCCGGGCATGGTCGCGGCAATGACGCATTTGCCCGTGCTGGGCGTACCTGTGCAATCGCACGCGCTGTCGGGGCTCGACAGCCTGTTGTCGATTGTCCAGATGCCCGGCGGCATTCCGGTCGGCACTTTGGCGATCGGTGCGGCGGGTGCGACCAATGCGGGTCTGCTGGCTGCGGCGATCCTGGCCACGACCGACCCGGTGCTGACCGAGGCGCTGATTGCGTTCCGCGCCGAACAGGCCGCCGCTGTGGCTGATCGGCCGGCCTGAGTGATGAGTGAACCAGCGCGCAAGATGATCCCGCCCGGCGAAACGATCGGCATTCTGGGTGGTGGCCAGTTGGGGCGGATGATTGCGCTGGCGGCGGCGCAGCTGGGCTATCGTTGCCATATTTACGCGCCCGAACACGATTCGATCGGTGCCGATGTGGCCGCCGCATTTACCCAGGGCCGGTTTGACGACACCGCTACGCTAGCTGCATTTGCCGCAACATGCGCGGTCGTCACGTACGAGTTTGAAAATGTTGCCGCCGCGCCGCTGGCCGCGATCGAGGCGCATGCCCCGCTGTATCCGCCCGCCCGTGCGCTATCCGTGGCGCAAGACCGCGCGCGCGAGAAAAGTTTTGTCGAAACGCTTGGCGGGCGTCCTGCCCCCTGGGCCACAGTCGATACCCGCGCCGATCTGCATGCCGCGATGGCCGCAATTGGCGTGCCCGGTGTGTTGAAGACCCGGCGCGACGGCTATGACGGCAAAGGGCAATGGCGGATCATGACGCCCGCCGACGCCGATACCATCGACCTGGCCGATGCGGCGCTGATCTACGAAGGGTTCGTCACGTTCTTCGGCGAATTTTCGGTAATCGTCGCGCGCGGTGCCGATGGCGCAATGGCGTTCTGGGATTGCCCCCACAACGAACATCATGACGGGATTCTGGGCCGATCGACTGTGCCCGCGCCGCGCGCGATTACGGATTTGGTGCCAGAGGCGCGCGCGCTGGCCGCCAAAGTCGCCGATGCGCTCGACTATGTCGGGGTGCTGACTCTGGAATTTTTTGCGACCGAAGCCGGGCCGGTGTTCAACGAAATGGCGCCGCGTGTGCACAATTCGGGTCACTGGACGATCGAAGGCGCGCTGACCAGCCAATTTGAAAACCATGTCCGGGCGATCTGCGGGTTGCCGTTGGGCGCCACCGCGCTCGCGGCGCGTGGCGCGGTGATGGACAATCTGATCGGCGATGCCGCGCACGATTGGGCCGCGATCCTGTCCGATCCGGAAAACCATTTGCACTTGTATGGCAAAGCCGCGGCGCGGCCTGGCCGCAAAATGGGCCATGTCACGCGGCTGGTGCTGTGACCGGCACCGGTTTGACCATGATTGTCGCGCGGGCCAGCGATGGCACGATCGGGCATCAAGGGCGCCTGCCATGGCACTTGCCCGCCGATTTGCGGCGGTTCAAGGCGCTGACGATGGGCAAGGCGATGATCATGGGGCGCAAGACGTTTGACTCGCTGCCCGGGCTGCTGCCGGGGCGGCGCCATATCGTGCTGACGCGCGATCCGGCCTGGCATCGCGACGGCGCGGAAACCGCGTCATCGCCAGCGGCAGCACTAATTCTGGCGGGCAATGATGCGGTGGTGATCGGCGGTGCGGATGTGATCGCACAGCTGGAGCCGCTGGCCGACCGCATCGAGTTGACCGAAGTTCATGGCGCATTTGCCGGCGATACGGTGATGCCCGCGCCCGGCGTAGAATGGCGCGAAATCGCGCGCGTTGCGCACGACGGTTATGACTTCGTCACGCTGGAACGGCCCGCTCGAACAGGGGGTGGCTGATGCGCTTTGACGCGAACCAACCGCTGCCCGACGCCTATCGCGGCGCAATCATCGCGCTTGGCAATTTTGACGGGTTTCACCTGGGTCACCAGGCGGTCGCACGGGCGGCGGTGGATTGGGCGCGCGCCGAGGGCCGCCCCGCAATCATCGCGACATTCGATCCGCATCCGGTGCGCTATTTTCAGCCCGATACGCCGCCGTTCCGCCTGACTACGCTCGACCAGCGTGAGGAATTGTTTGCGCAAGTGGGCGCCGATGCCACGCTGGTGTTTGCGTTTGACCATGGGCTGGCGGCCACCACCGCGACTCAATTCGTGCGCGATCTGCTGGTGGACCGCCTGGGCGCTGTGGGCGTGGTGACGGGTGAGGATTTCACATTTGGCAAAGCGCGCGGGGGCAATGTCGGCGTGCTGGCGGATTTGGGAGCCCAGGTCGGCCTGCGCACCCGCGTAGTTGGCCCGGTCCTGCTGGGCGGGGAAGTCGTCTCGTCCAGCCTGATCCGCGATGCGCTGACGCAAGGCGATTGCCAGACCGCCGCGCGGCTGCTGACCCGGCCCTTTGCCATACGAGGTCCGGTCCAGCACGGCGACAAAGTGGGGCGCACAATCGGATTTCCCACCGCCAATCTGGCGATCGACAGCTATTTGCGGCCGCGCTACGGTATTTACGCGGTGACCGCGCGGCTGGCCGATGGCCGGGTCCTGAATGGCGCGGCCAATATCGGTATCCGCCCGACATTCAATCCGCCCAAGGAATTGCTCGAACCGCATTTCTTTGATTTTTCGGGCGACTTGTATGATCAGGAGATCGAAGTTGCGTTTCACCATTTCCTGCGCGGTGAATGGAAATTCGATTCGCTCGATGCGATGATGGCGCAGATCGGCAAGGATTGCGACGAAGCGAGGCGATTGCTTGCGGGCTAGCGCCTGCGGGCTGGCGCCCTTGCGCAGACCACGCTAAGGCCCTTGGCTCATGAGCCAGACCCCAGATTACCGTTCCACCGTCTTCCTGCCGAAGACCGAGTTCCCGATGAAGGCAGGCCTGCCGCAGAAGGAGCCCGCGATTCTGGCGCGCTGGGCGGATGCCGATCAGTATCGCGTTGTCCGCAATGCGCGGGCGGGCCGCCCGAAATTCATCCTGCACGACGGCCCGCCATACGCCAATGGCGACATGCATATCGGCCATGCGCTCAACCATATCCTGAAAGACATGGTCGTGCGCACCCAGACTTTGCTGGGCCTGGACGCGCCCTATGTGCCCGGCTGGGACTGCCACGGCTTGCCGATCGAATGGAAAGTCGAAGAAGAATACCGCAAGAAAAAGCTGAACAAGGACGAAATCCCGCCGCACGAATTCCGCGCCGAATGCCGTGCTTATGCGCGCAAATGGGTCGATGTGCAGCGCGAACAGCTGAAACGGCTGGGCATCAATGCCGATTGGGACCATCCCTATCTGACAATGGATTTCGCCGCCGAGGCGACGATCGTGCGCGAACTTATGCGCTTTGCCGAAACCGGCCAGTTGTATCGCGGCGCCAAGCCGGTGATGTGGAGCCCGGTTGAAAAGACCGCGCTGGCCGAGGCGGAAATTGAATACGAAGATATCATCTCTACCCAGATCGACGTGGCGTTTGAAATCATCGAGAGCGCCGTTCCCGCGCTGACTGGCGCCTATGCGGTTATCTGGACCACGACGCCGTGGACGATCCCCGCCAACCAGGCGATCGCCTATGGGGCAGAGGTCGATTACCAGGTAATCGCAATCGGCGGCAAACGCTACCTTGTGGCAGAACCGCTGATCGACACCTTTGTGGCGCGCGTCGGGGGCGGCAGCCACGACATGTTGGGCTCAATCAAGGGCGCCGCGCTTGAAGGGTCGAACGCGCGCCACCCGATGCATGCGCTGGGCGGGTTTTACGCGCGCCCGCGTCCGTTCCTGGCGGGCGATTTCGTCACCACCGAATCGGGCACCGGGCTGGTGCATATGGCGCCCGACCACGGCGAAGACGATTTCATTTTGTGCAAGGCATACGGGATCGAACCGGTGTTCGCGGTCGAGGGCGATGGCCGCTATCGCGCCGATTGGGGCTGGCTGCCAGGTGAAGGCAGCGTGATCAATCCCAAATTCAACGCGCCCGACGGCCCGGTCTGCACCGCGTTGCGCGAAGTCGGGGCGCTCGTCGCGGCGAACGCCGACTATCGCCACTCCTATCCGCATTCGTGGCGGTCAAAGGCCAAAGTGATCTTTCGCTGCACGCCGCAATGGTTCGTGCCGATGGACAAGGCGATCACGCTGGCTGGCGACGCTGTGCCGCATACGTTGCGCGAACGCGCGGTTACGGCGATCGCGCAAACCCGCTGGGTGCCCGAAAAAGGGCGCAATCGCATCGCCGCCATGGTTGAGGGCCGCCCCGACTGGGTCCTGTCGCGCCAGCGTGCGTGGGGCGTGCCCCTGGCGCTGTTTGTCCACCGCCAGACCGGCGAAGTGCTGGTCGATGCCGCCGTCAATGCGCGGATCGTGGCCGCGATCGGTGAAAGCGGCGTCGATGCCTGGAACGAAGCAAGCGCAGCGCAGTTTCTGGGGCCAGACTATGCGGTCGATGACTATGAATGCGTCACCGATATCCTCGACGTGTGGTTCGATTCGGGTTCGACCCATGCTTTCGTGCTGGCCAGTGGGCGCTGGCCCGATCTGACGCGGCCCGCCGGTTATACCGGCCCGCTCGCCGATCTGTATCTCGAAGGATCGGATCAGCATCGCGGCTGGTTCCAGTCGTCGCTGCTCGAATCCTGCGCGACACGCGGCCATGCCCCGTACAAGACTGTCCTGACCCATGGCTTTACAATGGATGCCAAGGGCCTGAAAATGTCGAAATCGCTCGGCAATACGGTCAGCCCGATCGATCTGATGCGCGACTATGGCGCAGATATCCTGCGGCTGTGGGCGCTGTCGGTCGATTTTACCGAAGACCACCGCATCGGCAAGGAAATCCTGGCTGGAGTCGCCGACCAGTACCGCAAATTGCGCAACACGTTCCGCTACCTGCTTGGCGCGCTCGAAGGGTTTTCGGATGCAGAAGCGCTGCCGGTGGCCGAAATGCCCGAACTGGAACGCTATGTCCTGGCGCGCCTCGCGGCGCTCGATGCGACACTGCGCACGGCGGTCGATGACTATGACTTCAATACCTATGTTCGCGCGCTGACGGATTTCTGCAACGAAGACTTATCGGCGTTCTTCTTCGATATCCGCAAGGACAGCCTTTATTGCGACGCGCCCGGCGATGTGCGCCGCCGCGCCTGCCGCACCGTGCTCGATACGCTGTTCCACGCGCTGGTACGCTATGCCACGCCGGTGCTGGTGTTCACCGCCGAGGAAGTGTGGGGCACGCGCTATCCTGACGACGGCAGTGTGCATTTGCTCGAATGGCCCAAGATTGACGGCGCTTGGAGCGATAGCGCGCTTTTGGACAAGTGGAGCCAGTTGCGAGAGCTCAGGGTCTTGGTTTCGAGCGCGATCGAGCCATTGCGCCGTGACAAAGTAATCGGCTCTTCGCTTGCGGCCAATGTCGATATTGAAGTGAAAGATGCTTTGCTGTTTGATCGCGCCAACAGCGTCGATATGGCTGAAATCTGCATAGCTGCGCGGGTTAATGTCACCGGCTATACTGATGACGCAAAGCCTGACGAGTTTGCGCGCGAGATGGTCAGCAAGACAGACCACCACAAATGTGGCCGCTGCTGGCGCCATCTGCCGGAGGTCGCGCAGGATGGCGCGCTGTGCGCGCGTTGTGACAGCGTGGTGGCCGCAATGGACAGTGTTTCAGCATGATCGATCAACCCAGCCCCAGCCCCTTGGCTCGCCGCCAGTTCGAGGCATGGACCCGCCGCGCGTTTGGCTATGGCCTGGCGCTGCTGGTGTTTGCGATCGATCGCGGGGTAAAGGCATGGCTGCTCGGCCCGGTCGCGCTCGATCACACCGATGCGATCCCGATCCTGCCGATTTTTGCCTTGCGCTATACCCAGAATTTCGGCGTCTCGCTCGGCCTGTTCACTGCAACCTCTGCGCACATGCGCCTGATCCTGATCGGTGTTACCACCGCCATCGCACTGGGCGTTGCAATCTGGCTGATGATCGAACGCCGCCGCGCCGATGTCATCGGCCTCGCGCTCGTGCTCGGAGGCGCGCTCGGCAATATTTTTGACCGGGTGGTATACGGCTACGTCATCGACTATGCCGATCTCCACATCGGCGAATGGCGCCCGTTTCTCATTTTCAACCTCGCCGATACCGCCATCACCTGCGGTGTGCTGATACTGCTTGCCCGTTCGCTGCTTTCCAGCGAGAAGCCTGGCACCGATCGCGCAATACCCCCTACGGAGAATTCTTGATGCGCAAGACCGCCCTTTTTGCCTTTGCCGGTTGCGCGGTAATGCTGGCCCTGCTCGGCGGGTGCAGCTCGCATTCCTCGCTGTTCAACCGCGCCCGCCCCGATGAATTCGCCGTGACGCGCCAGGCACCGCTCGCCGTCCCGCCCGATTTTGCCCTCGCCCCGCCAAACCCCGGCGCGCCGCGCCCCCAGGACGTCGATTCGAGCCGTCAGGCGCTCGATGCCCTGTTCGGTGGCGCTGCGCCGCGTAGCGCGGTGGAAACCGACGCTTTGGGCAAAGCCGGCGCGTCTGCTCCGGCGATCCGCAGCACCGTTGGCGATCCGAAGACTCAGACTGTGCCGAAGGGCGCTGGTGTCCGCGATATCGTAAAGGCGCCGGAGAGTTCGAGCGCTGCTGCGCAAACCAGCACCAGCAACTAAGGGCCTCCGGCGGGCAAGGGCTATGCCCTTGCATCCCGCTATTGGCCTGCTTCGTGTCCCGTTCAGGCCGTTGCGTCTCGCCGCGCAGCGGTCTTATTGTCGTCCGATGCAGCGCAGTAATACGACAAAGCGACGGCGGTCCCACATTGACGTTGAAAGGCAACTTACCCGTCCAAAGCCTCAGCCGGATGCGCGCTCTTGATACGGCAGGCCAGCATCTTGTCGATCTTGCGCCCATCCATGTCGAGCACTTCAAAGCGCCACCCTTGCGTGTTGAAGTGCTCCCCTTCGTGGGGCAGTTTTTTCATCACGGACAGGACAAAGCCGGCGACGGTGGCGTAGTCGCGGTGTTCGGACAAGTCGAAGCCGAGGCGGTCGGCCATGGCGTCGGCGGGCAGCGCGCCCGAAATCAACAGGGATCCGTCTTCGCGTTCGATCATCATCGGGGTGTCGCCGTCATCACCGTGGGCGACGAATGTGCCGGCGATGGCATCGAGCAGGTCGGCGGGGGTGACGATGCCTTCGAGGTGGCCGTATTCGTCGTGAACGAGGGCGAGGGCGACTTCGGCCATCTGGATCTGGCGCAGGGCGTCCATGGCGTCGAGACGGTCGGACATGATCGCGGGTTTTTTCATCATCGCGGTCAGGTCGGGGATTTCGCCACGAACGAGGGCTTGCAGCACATCGCGGGCGCGAACCACGCCGATGATGGCGTCGACGGACCCTTCGGCGACAAGCAACAGCGAATGGGGGCACGCGGCAATGGCATCGTTCAGCGCGTCGTTCGCTGTTTGATAGTCGATCCAGTGCAGTTCGGTGCGCGGGGTCATCAGGTCGCGCACCGGGCGTTCGGCCAGGCGCATGACGCTGGTCATCAGCGCGCGTTCGTCTTCTTCAATCACGCCGGTGCGGGTGGCTTCGGCAAAAATCATTTCGAGTTCTTCGGTGGTTACATCGTGCGCGCCGGTATCGTGGACCCCGCTTAGCCGCAAAACCAGGTCCGATGACGTGTCGAGCAGCCAGACGAGCGGTGCGGCGACGAGGGCGACGATGGCCATGGGGCGGGCGGCGATCACGGCGATCGGTTCGGCCGAGCGCAGCGCCAGTTGTTTGGGCACAAGTTCGCCGATGACCAGGCTGAAATAGGTGGTAATGGCGATGACGAGGGCAAAACCGGCTTCCGGGGCGATTTTCGCGCCGAGGCCAAGCGCGGCGAGGCGTTCGCCGACGGGTCCGCCCAGGCTTGATCCTGAAAATGCGCCGGATATGACCGCGACCAGCGTGATGCCGATTTGTGCGGTGGACAACAGCTTGCCCTGGTCGCTGGCCAGGTCGAGTGCGAGTTGCGCGCTGGCCGATCCGGCCTCTGCGCGCATTTTCAGCCGCGCCGGCCGCGCGGATACGATCGCCAGCTCTGCCATGGAAAACAGGCCGTTGAGCACGACAAGGGCGCCGATGATGACGACGTCAGTCCAGGGAAAAGGTGTCACAGTCAGGGCTGTTAGCAGATTTGGCAGCTTTCGAGAAGTGTTCTGGCGACCTTGTTCGGATTCCATTCATCCACGGGGCGGCTATGAACGTATTGAAAGTGTATCGGGCTGGCACAATCGGCCGGTTTCGCTAATTTCGCAATCGGTACTGGCCCGCTCCTCCGTCCCAACCGCCCACAGGGTAACCATAAATGTGCGGTTGGAACGAAAGAGCGGGCCGGTACCGCCTACCCGAAACGGAGTCTCGGGTCAGAGCGTGTGGCAACGGTTTGCAAATGGGGTGTGGGTTCATGAAAGTTCGTCGGATTTTTGTATCGTCGCTTTGCGCGGTGGCGCTGGTTGGGACATCCGCGTGCGTTACCGATCCCAATACGGGACATAAAAAGGTGTCGCGGACCGCGCTTGGCGCGGGCGCCGGGGTTGTTGGCGGGCTGTTGCTGGGCGGTTTGATCGGCGGCGGTGCGGGCCGGATTATCGGGGCGGGAATCGGCGGAATCGCTGGCGCGGCGGTCGGCTATACGATGGACAAGCAGATCAAGGAGTTGCGGGAAAACACGGCGGGCAGCGGCATCGATGTCAAATCGGCGGACGGTGGCCAGGCGATTTTGGTGAACATGCCCGGCGGCGTGACGTTCGACACCAACAGCACTGCGCTGGCACCCGGCTTTACCAGCACGCTTGACCAGATCGCGGGCAACCTGAACCGGTATCCCAATTCACTGGTCGACGTGTACGGCCATACCGATGCGGTCGGATCGGACAGCTATAACCAGACTTTGTCGGAAAATCGCGCGCGCGTGGTGGCCGATTATCTGGTCTCAAGAGGCGTGACCCCTGCGCGGATCCGCAGCACCGGCTTTGGCAAGACCCAGCCGATTGCATCGAACGACACGCCCGAAGGTCGCGCGGCCAACCGCCGTGTCGAAATCAAGATCGTGCCGGTTACGCAGGACGATGTTGTTCGCGCACGCGGCGGTAACTGACTTGGATTGCCTTGACGCTGTGCCGCGCCGACTGGCATTGGCACGGCGTCAAGGAGTTCCACCATGTCTATTGAATCGCGCGCCATAAACGGCCGCCTGACCAACCCGATCGGGCTTGGCTGCATGTCGCTCAGCTGGGCTTATGCCAATCGGCCATCGGACGCGGACGGTATCGCGCTGCTGCATCGTGCGATCGAACTGGGCTATGACCATTTCGACACGGCGCGGCTCTATGGCCAGGGTCACAACGAAACGATCGTGGGCCAGGCGCTGCGCGGCAAGCGCGATAAAGTGTACCTCGCCAGCAAGATGGGCATTTTCGCAAGCGGCGAACGTCGCGGCATCGATTGCAAACCGGCGACGATCCGCGAACAGCTCGAAGTGTCGCTGCGCCTGCTGCAAATCGATTATATCGACCTGTATTACATGCACCGCCGCGATTTCACCGTGCCGATCGAAGAATCGGTCGGGGCGATGGCCGACCTGATTCGCGAAGGCAAAATGGGTGCGATCGGCTTGTCGGAAATGTCCGCCGACACCTTGCGCCGCGCCAGCACCGTGCATCCGATCGCCGCAATGCAGACCGAGTATTCACCGTGGACGCGCCAGGCAGAGATCGCGGTGCTGGATGCCTGCCGCGAAACCGGCACCACATTTGTGGCGTTTTCACCGGTCGGGCGCGGTGCGCTGGCCAATGGCGTGGCCGATCCCGCGGCGCTGGACAAAGGCGACATCCGCCCGTTGATGCCGCGGTTCCAAGGCGCCAACTGGACGCACAATCACGTCCTGTTGCGTCAGTACCAGGCGCTCGCGACCTCGGCGGGTGTAACGCCGGCGCAATTGTCGCTGGCCTGGGTGCTGTCGCGCGGCGATCACGTGGTTGCCATTCCCGGCACCGGGAAAATCCCGCACCTGGAAGAAAACATCGCGCATTGGAATTGGCAGATCCCCGCCGATCTCGCCGCGAAAGTCGATGCACTGATTAACCACGAAACCGTCGCTGGCCACCGCTATGCCAAAGCGATGCAGGCATCGATCGACACCGAAGATTTTGCCCAGGTGTTCGAACTCGCTTGATCGCCCCCGGGGCGCGGAAGAATCAACCGAGCTTTGCGGCGCGATCGGCCAGGCGGGTGACGGCGGCGGCGTGGATCGCGGGCGCCGTTACCAGCAGACCAAAGGCGCGTGGGTCGCGCTTGTTGAAATCCAATGGTGCGCCAATGGCGTCGCTGACCGCGGCGCCGGCTTCGCGCGCGATCAGGCAGGCGGCGGCGATATCCCATTCAAAGCCCCAGCGTAATGTGGCGAGTAGATCCGCCTCGTTGGCTGCCACCATCGCAATCCGCAGGGCGATCGAATTGGGTTTGTCGAC
>JAYTHT010000137.1:0-5837 GCA_043732365.1 Novosphingobium sp.
GTGCATTTCGGATCATACGCTTAGTCCGTAGGCTAATGATAATAAGTACTTTTTAATGTCAGCAATTGCAGGCGTGTGCTTACATATGCTGTCGAAGCGCTTTTATAGAGCCCGACCTCGTCGCGCAGCTTCTCGACGAAGTTGGGATCGTTCGAGAGCTTGAACTGACGAACGCGGTGGGGCTGAAAGCCGTGAGCGCGCCAGATTCGCTGCACCGAGCTGACGCTGATCCCGATCTTGGTTGCCATCATCAACCCCGTCCAATGGGTCGTCTCGCCGGGTGGCTCCTCAAGTGTCCGGGCGACAAGCTGCTCGGCGATCTGCGGCGCCAGTGGCGCAATCCGCGAAGGGCGTGTCTTGTCGCGCAGCAATCCCTCAACGCCTTCGTGCATAAAGCGCTCCTGCCAACGCCACACGCACGTCTTCGACCTCCCAGTCCGCCGCATGATCTCGTTGGTGCCAACCCCGTCGGCACTGAGCAGGACATCTCGGCCCGCCACGCATGCTTCTGCGCGGCATTGCGGTCCTTGCAGATGCCATCGAGCCGTCGCTTGTCCGCTGGAGAGAGGCTGATCGTGATACCGGTGCGCACCCCGCATGACTCGCACAATCACCGATCTCGGGGCATCCATAAAGGACACTACTGTAGGATTTTATCTACTAGCTGCGAATATGAACGCTGCCAATCCTGAACCTGGCAAGTCATTCTAGGCCACATAAATGTAGGGCGGCTAATGATGGCGCATCAGAGCTCACGGATGACAGCTCTGGCAGCGGCAGCGTTCGTGCACAATCTGCACGCCTCCTCACAATCACCAGGGCAGCTGTCCTTGCCGAGAAACCTGAAACCGGTCAGAACGGAATCGGCCCAATTTCGGTCGTACGAGTTCGCCAAACCGAATGAGTAGACACCGGTTTTAGCGAATTTTCTGGGGTCAAAGGGCGGATTTTTGCGACTCAGCCATTTGCCGAGTGGACAATTTCGCGGGCGGGCGTCTGCCGCTCGAACCGCGTCCGACGCTTGCTTGAGTCACTTCTGTGAAATTTGAGTCAGACCTTTCGCAATCCGACAAAAACAGAGACTTATTGGTTGGGGCGGCAGGATTCGAACCTGCGGATGCCGGCATCAAAAGCCGGTGCCTTACCACTTGGCGACGCCCCAACATGAAGAAAGGGCCTATAACGCGTGTGGCGCGGATGAAAAGGGGGGATCGACGTGGCTGTTCAGGCAATCTGTTGCAGTGTGGGGATAAGCGCGTCGAAATGGTCGATCACTGCATCGGCGCCCAGTTCGTGCGGGGGCAAATCGCAGAAACCGAAACTGACTGCGACCACCGGTAGCCCTGCCGCGCGCGCGGCGCCGACGTCATACGTAGTGTCACCGACAAAGGCCGCGCGGGTGGCGTCGGTGCGGCGGACCATTTCGAGCAGCATGTCGGGCTTTGGCTTGGCGCGGTCGAGGCCGAGCGTGTCGCCGCCGATGATCGTCGCAAACCGGTGTGTCAGACCCAGGGTGTCGAACAGCCGTACCGCCAGAGCTTCGCGCTTATTGGTGGCGACCGCGATTTTGACTCCGCGTGCGGCCAGTGCGGCGAGCATCGCTTCGCCGCCGGGGTACAGCGTGGTGTGGCGTGCGATGTTGGCCTCGTAATAGGCGACGAGCGTTTCGGTGAGGTCGGGCAGGATCGCTTCGTCCACCCCGCCGGCAAGTGCCATGCCATTGCGCAGCAGCTGGTTGGTGCCGCCGCCGATCAGGCCGCGTACATCTTGCAACGGTATCGCGGGGCGACCGATCGAGCCAAGCGCGTGGTTGAGCGCCTGCCCGAGGTCCCAGGCGGTATCGAGCAGCGTTCCGTCGAGATCGAATCCGACGAGGTCATAAGGAAAATCAGCCATTGACGCGCGGAGTGCCGGACCGTTCTGGAAACTGCAAGAAAATGCTGGCAAGGACGGTGGCCATGACCAAAACAACGCCTGAATTCGCTCCATACGCAGCCCCCTCTTTGGCGGTCGTCATTCTTGCCGCGGGCAAGGGGACGCGCATGAAAAGCGATCTGCATAAAGTGCTGCATCCGATTGCCGGGCGGCCGATGCTGCTGCACCTGATGGCCAGCGTCGCGGAACTGGCGCCTGCACACCAGGTGGTGGTGGTCGGCAGCGGGCGCGAACAGTTGGAAGCGGTGGTCGGCGACACCGCCACGATCGCGGTGCAGGACCCGCAACACGGCACCGCCCATGCCGTGCAACAGGCGCACGATGCGCTGGCAGGATTTACCGGCGATGTGCTGGTTTTATATGGCGATGTGCCGTTTGTGCGCGCCGACACGATGCGCGCGATGATTGCACGGTTGCATGCCGATGATGCGCCGGCCGTGGTCGTGCTGGGGTTTAAGCCTGACGATGCGCTGGCTTATGGCCGGGTGATTGCCGATCATGGCCTCGTCCGCAAAATGGTCGAATTCAAGGACGCGAGCGAGGCCGAACGCGCCACGACATTGTGCAATTCCGGCCTGCTGGTCGCGCGGGCGCAAGACATGTTTGCGTTGCTGGCGCGGGTCGGCAATGCCAATTCGCAATCCGAATATTACTTGCCCGACGTGGTCAATATCGCGCTGGCCGATGGCCAGGTCGCAGCGGTGGTCGTCACCGATGACGCCGATGAAGTCGCCGGGATCAACAGCCGTGCCGAACTCGCCCAGGCCGAAGAACGCTGGCAAATGCGGCGGCGTGATGCGGCGATGGCCGATGGCGCGTCGCTCGTCGCGCCGCACACCGTGTGGTTTGCATGGGACACGGTGGTGGGCCGCGATGTGACGATCGAACAGAACGTCGTGTTCGGCCCCGGCGCGGTGATTGCCGACAACGCGGTGATCCACGCGTTTTGCCACATCGAGGGCGCACGCGTCGCCAGCGGCGCTTCGGTCGGGCCATTTGCCCGGCTGCGCCCCGGCGCCGACTTAAGCGAAGGCAGCAAAGTCGGCAATTTTGTCGAAGTCAAAAACGCGCGGTTGGGCCAGGGCGCAAAGGTCAACCATCTCAGCTATGTCGGCGATGCCGATGTGGGCGCGCTGGCCAATCTGGGCGCGGGTACGATTACTTGCAACTATGACGGCTATTTCAAATATCGCACGGTGATCGGCGAGCGCGCCTTTATCGGGTCGAATTCTGCGTTGATCGCGCCGGTGCGGATCGGCGCAGACGCAATCGTTGCGGCGGGCAGCACGGTCAGCCGCGACGTCTGCGACGGTGAATTGCGGCTGGTGCGGGCCGAACAGCTGGTCAAACCGGGCTGGGCCGACCGCTTTCACGACGCTATGAAAAAGAAAAAGGCCGAAAAGAAGGCCGAAAAAAAGAGCTGACCTGCAAGCCGTGGTTCACTTTGGCGCTGCCATGTGACAGAAAATCACGTCAAAACACGCAAATTGTATTGTTGGGGGCAACGTCGGGCGCCTCCCTGACAGTCTTTTTGCCAGATAGTCTTTTTACCAGATAATTTTTTTGCCAGATAATTTTTTTGAAAGCGTCAAAACATGTGCGGAATTATCGGGATTGTCGGCAAGGATCACGTGGCCGACCGGTTGATCGACGGACTGCGGCGCATGGAATACCGCGGTTATGACAGCGCCGGACTGTGCACGATCGACGACGGCCAGTTGGTCCGCCGGCGGGCCGAGGGCAAGCTGAACAACCTGGTCGCCGAACTGGCGCGCAATCCGGCGCCCGGCACGATTGGCATTGCGCACACGCGCTGGGCCACGCACGGCGCGCCCACGACCAGCAACGCGCATCCGCACGCCACCGGCGAAGTTGCGCTGGTCCACAACGGCATCATCGAAAATTTCCGGGCGTTACGCGAAGAACTGATCGCGCGTGGTCGCAAGTTTGAAAGCGAAACCGACACCGAAGTCGTCGCGCATCTGGTGTCGGAACAAATCGAAGCCGGCTTGTCGCCGACCGATGCGGTCAAAGTGGTGTTGCCCCGGCTGCGCGGCGCATTTGCGCTGGCGATCGCGTTTCGCAAATATCCTGATTTGCTGATCGGTGCGCGGTTGGGTTCGCCGCTGGTGGTTGGTTACGGCGATGGCGAAACGTTCCTCGGCTCTGACGCGCTCGCGTTGGCGCAGTTGACCCAGCGGGTCAGCTATCTCGAAGAAGGCGACTGGGTGGTGATCACCCGTAACAGCGCCAGCGTGTTCGACATTGCCAACAACCCGGTGATGCGCCCGATTGTTGCGTCGGGCGCATCGGCTGCCGCGATCGAAAAGGGCAATTTCCGCCACTTTATGCAAAAGGAAATTTACGAACAGCCGATCGTCGTTGCCCAGACGTTGCGCTCGTATTTGCGCCGTTACGAACAAGTCGTGTCGTTGCCGCAGATCGATTTTGATCTGGCAAGCATCAAACGTGTGACGATCGTCGCGTGCGGCACAAGCTATTACGCAGGCATGGTTGCGAAATACTGGTTCGAACGGTTTGCGCGCCTGCCGGTCGACATCGATGTCGCCAGCGAATTTCGCTATCGCGATCCGGTGCTCGAAGCGGGCGGGTTGGCGATTTTTATCTCGCAATCGGGCGAAACCGCCGACACACTGGCTGCACTTCGCCACTGCAAGGCGGCCAAGCAAACGATTGCGGTCGTCGTCAATGTGCCGACCAGCACGATGGCGCGAGAGGCCGATTTGCTGTTGCCGACGCACGCCGGTCCCGAAATCGGCGTGGCGTCGACCAAGGCGTTCACCTGCCAATTGGCCGTGCTCGCCGCGCTGGCGGTGCATCTGGCGGTCAAGCGCGGGTTGATCAGCCATGAAGAAGAAATGGAAATCGTTGGGCAACTGGACGAAACCCCCGCCGCGCTCAACGCCGCGCTGGCGCATGACGAAGATATTGCAAAGATCGCCCCGCTGATCGCACCAGCGCGTGACGTGCTGTACCTCGGACGCGGGCCGGACTATCCGCTGGCCCTCGAAGGCGCGCTAAAGTTGAAGGAAATCAGTTACATCCATGCTGAAGGTTATGCCAGCGGCGAAATGAAGCACGGGCCGATCGCGCTGATCGATGACAAAGTGCCGGTGATCGTGCTCGCGCCCTCCGGGCCGCTGTTTGAAAAGACTGTGTCGAACATGCAGGAAGTGCGCGCGCGCGGCGGCAAGATCGTGCTGATCTCCGACGCAGAAGGTATTGCCGAAGCGGGCGAGGGCTGCCTCGCGACGATCGAAATGCCCAAAGTGCATCCGCTGATCGCGCCGATGGTTTATGCGGTGCCGGTGCAATTGCTGGCCTATCACGTCGCTCTGGCCAAAGGCACCGATGTCGATCAGCCGCGCAACCTGGCAAAATCGGTTACGGTTGAATGAAAAGCGACGATTAAGCCGCCGCGCTTACGATTGGGCAAGCATTCCCAACTAGACAGTCGGTGTGACCCCCACGCTGCACGCCCGCTCTGTCGCCAGTCTTGCTGACCCGGCCAAACTTGTTCTGCCGTCGCGCTTGCCGTGGCTGGCGGTGGTCGGGCTGATCGATCCGGTCGATGGTGATTGGGGCCGATTGCGCAGTTTGCAATTGTCCGGACTGACCCGGCGGACCGTGGCGCGGATTCTGGCGCAGGCGCTATGCGCCGTGCTGATGATACGGGTGCTGCTGCCGGGCG
Organism: Novosphingobium sp.; assembly: GCA_043732365.1. Taxonomy (GTDB): domain Bacteria; phylum Pseudomonadota; class Alphaproteobacteria; order Sphingomonadales; family Sphingomonadaceae; genus Novosphingobium. The sequence goes on from JAYTHT010000137.1 coordinate 5,648, forward strand.
CAGGCATGGTTTTGTCGATCGGCTGGTTGGCGGTACTGACTGCGGCGGTGGTGACCTCAACGGTGGTCGATCGGCGGATATGTCCGGTGGAGCAGCGCCGCGTCGGTTTGCGCGAAATCAGGATGCATGCGTTGGCTATGGCCTGCCTTGCCGCCGCGTGGGCGATCCCGATGCTGGTGTTTGGGCCCTG
>JAYTHT010000138.1:0-1667 GCA_043732365.1 Novosphingobium sp.
CGCGCTTCGGCGGCGCGGGTCACGGTAACTTGCGCTGCCGTCGTGGCGATATCGGCATTGCTTTGTGCGGCTTCGTTTGCTGCAACTGCAAACAGGACCTGCCCGGCGCTGACGCGATCGCCTGCTTTGGCCATGATCTGGGTCACCCGGCCGGTAAACGGCGAAAAGACCGTTGTGGTCAGATCATCGTCGACCGCAATTTTGCCGTCGCTGGTCGGGTTGTCGCCGATCATCGCGGATTGTGCAGGTGCAAAGCTTAACGTTTGCCATTGCCGGTCGGTCGCGGCAAAGCTGCCGTCTGCGGGCGGTGGCGGCGGCGGCGGCGGCGGGGGCGTCAGGGCGCTCCACACGATCGGCACCAGCCAGAACAGGGCAATGACAATGACCAGCAGGAGCCCGGCAATGCGCCATTGCGTTGCCGTCGCCAGCTTGCGGACCGGCACGTCCTGCCCCTCGATTGGGGTATGATCCATTCTGTTAAGCCCCGCACAAATTGAAAAACTCGTGTCTCGGATGATGATCTTGGGCCGATGATGCAAGATTTTTTGCACTGCGGCGCATTAAGGTTTCGTAAAGTGTCGCGCCGCAACATTGCCAGCCTGCAACGTTCAGATTTTATGGCCAGATCCGGCCAACGCCCGGCTTTGCCGTGTGGTGCCATGAACGCACCACCTTCGTGCGCCGAGACAGCTTCCCGTCGCGGCGTGGCGAGTGCATAACCGCGGCTTGTGGCAGAATGATTGCCAGGCGGGGGCAAGAGGCCGGGAACATGACGCGGCGCTTCACCAGATCTGAATCGAGCGCGTCCCCGGTAAAGCGCAGGGTGGCGCGCGGCGCGGCATACAGTATAACGCGCCGGGCGATGATCGGCGTGTTGGGCGCGACGATGGTATCCGGGTGCACGCGCGCGCCGGCCGATCCGCGCCGCGTGGTGATCGGCGCATCGCCCACCGGCGTGCCGTTCAGCTATGTCGATCCAGACACCAACCAGTTGACCGGCGCGATGGTCGATATTGCCGCGCTACTGACCACGCGATTGGGGCTGCGTCCGCAATTTCGGATCGTGCCGTTTGCCGGGCTGGTGCCATCGCTGATGACCGGGCGCATCGACCTGATCGCAGCGGCCATGTTGCGCACCCCGGCGCGCGAGGCGCTGGTCGGGTTTTCGCGCGCGGTGTTTGCGTATTCGGGTGGGCTGGCGTTGCGCAATGGAACGGCGGGGCATTATCCCGATCTGGCCAGCCTGCGTGCGCTTCGCGTCGGCGCGCAGATCGGCACGCGGTTTGTGGACCAATTGCGCGATGCCGGGGTTGACCAGATCGTGACGTATCAGGGGCTGGGCGATATGTTGCGCGATCTGGCACATGGGCGGATCGACGCGGCCTATGGCGATGACCCGATCTTGCGGATGATCTTGCGCATCGGGCCACGCTGGGCTTTGCATATGCCGACAGAATTTCGCGCGCCGGGCAAGGAGCAACTGTGCCTGATCGGGCGCAAGGATGCGCCGCTGCTGGCGCGCATCAATGCCGAACTCGATGGTCCGGCGCGTGCCGGGATCGCGCCTGTATTGGCACATTGGGGCCTGCAGCCATCGGGAGGGCTCGCGTGAACGATTTCTGGCCAAATGCGTTTTGGGCCGACGCCGTTCGGTTTGCGCCGGTGTT
>JAYTHT010000139.1:0-1664 GCA_043732365.1 Novosphingobium sp.
GAAGGGGCGGGCGTGGTCGTGCTCGAAGAATACGAGCACGCCAAGGCGCGGGGCGCCAAGATTTATGCCGAAGTGGTCGGCTATGGCCTGTCGGGCGACGCCTATCACGTAACGGCGCCGCATCCCGAAGGCAAAGGTGCTGAACTGTCGATGCGCATGGCGATGCGCAAGGCGGGCATGGCGCCCGGCGATATCGACTATGTCAACGCCCATGGCACGTCGACGATGGCCGACACGATCGAACTGGCCGCGATCAAGCGCGTGTTGGGCAATGACCTGAGCGGCGCTTCGATGAGCAGCACCAAGTCGGCGATCGGGCATTTGCTGGGTGGCGCGGGCGCGGTTGAAACGATTTTCTGCATTTTGGCGATCCGTGATCAGATCGTTCCCCCCACGCTCAACCTGGATAACCCGGATGAAGGCTGCGAGGGTGTCGATCTGGTGCCGCATGTCGCGAGAAAACGTACGGTGCGCGCGGCGCTCAACAATTCGTTCGGGTTTGGCGGCACAAATGCCAGCCTGATCGTAAAAGCGATCTGACCGTAAAAGCGATCTGACCGTAAAGCGATCTGACCGTTCCTGGGGGGGCAAGTGGCCCAAAGATTGGCATTATAAACAATGGCGCAGGGTCGATTCCGGCGTAAACCGCAACTGAGCAAACCGCGCTGGGCGCTGATTGCCATGCTGTTGCTGGTCATCGGCTATGGCGTGCATTTCGCCTGGGGCTGGTATGGTCCTGGCCCGCTAGTCAAAGAAACGTCGTTCATCGTGGCAGAGGGCGCGGGTATGGTCAGCGTGTCGCAGGAACTCGAATCATCGGGCGCGGTGGCTTCGGCCGCGACATTTCGCGCGCGGGCGCGCCTGCTCGGCCATGCCGGGGGCCTGAAAGCCGGGGAATTCATCATTCCGTCGCATGCCAGCGGGTCGAAAGTGCTGGCCATCCTGCAAGGTCGCGAAGGCGTCATGCAACGTCTGTTTACCGTGCCAGAGGGGATGCCGGCGGCGCTGGTCCGCGAAAAACTGATGGCGCAGCCGTTGTTGACCGGGACCGTCGCGATGCCTGCGGAAGGTAGCATTCTGCCCAACAGCTATGGCTATCAGCGGGGAGCGACGCGCGCCGCGCTGATCGCGCGTATGCAACGCGCGATGCAGACGACACTGGCGCAATTGTGGGCCAGACGCAGCTCGCGCACGGTTGCCAAAACGCCTGCCGAAGCGATCACCCTGGCCTCGATCGTCGAAAAGGAAACCGGCAAGCCATCCGAACGGCGCATGGTTGCCGGGTTGTATTCCAACCGGTTGCGTCAGGGCATGATGTTGCAGGCGGATCCGACGATCATCTATCCGATTACCCAGGGCCGCCCGATCGGCCGGCGCATCCGCGAATCCGAAATCCACGCGGTCAACGGCTATAACACTTATGCCATGGTCGGCCTGCCGCAGGGCCCGATCACCAATCCTGGGCGCGACAGCATCGCTGCGGTGCTCAATCCGGCGGACACCAGGGCACTATACATGGTGGCCGACGGCACCGGCGGGCATGCCTTTGCTGACACGCTGCAACAGCACAACGCGAATGTCGCCAAGTGGTTTGCGATCCGCCGCGCGCGCGGGGACATGTGACTGTTAACGATTCCCTAAGTGTTTCCACGATAGGGATTGTT
>JAYTHT010000140.1:0-1663 GCA_043732365.1 Novosphingobium sp.
TTCGCCACCCAGCGCTGCCATGATCCGCTCGCGATAGGCCGCGACACCCGCCACATCGGTCATCGGCGGATTGAGATTGGGCATCACGATCGCGCGCGCAAACTGGCGCGCAGTATGGGGCACCACCCCGCGCAGCACCGCGCCATCGCGCAAATGGACGTGCCAGTCATCGGGGCGGCGAATGGTGATCGTATCAGTCATGGTCTTCCCCATACGCATTGCACCCCCTATCTGTCACGCATGCCATACACCGATCATGCCCCCCGCCTGATGTCCCGCGCCGTCTTACGCGTTTCGCCCACCGCACCGGGCGAGGATGTCGCCGCATTCCTGCAAGGTCTGGTGACCAACGATGTGGCGGGCGCGTTGCCGGTCTGGGCCGGGCTGCTGACTGCGCAAGGCAAGGCCCTGTTCGATTTCCTGGTCTGGCGCGATGGTGAAACGCTACTGATCGATTGCGACACCGCCGTGGCCGACGCGCTGGCCAATCGGTTGAAACTGTATCGCCTGCGCCGCCGCATCGCGATATCGCGCGATGATACGGTGGGGGTATTCTGGCAAAGCTCCCAAACGTCGGGTGCCGTGCCCGATCCGCGCCTGCCCGCGCTCGGCTGGCGCTGGATCGCCCCTGTCGGTGACAGCGATCAGGCGGCAGACGATGCGTGGCTGGCGCATCGGCTGGCGCTGGGGGTCACAGAGGGGCAGGCAGAACTGGGCAGCGACACGACGTTGTGGCTGGAGGTCAATGCCGCCGATCTGGCCGGGGTCAGCTTTACCAAAGGCTGTTATGTCGGGCAGGAAAACACCGCGCGGATGAATTGGCGGCAAAAGATCAACCGGCGGTTGGTGGTCGTGCCGATCGACCGGTCGCGTCCCGATCGCCAGCGTGCGGCGTATCCGGCACTAGGCCTGGCGGTCGATCATTTGCGGGTGGATGATATCACCGATGCGCCCGACTGGATGATGCTCGGCGCGGATTGACGCACCGGTTTTAACTGCTGGCCGTCGCTTCGCGCAGCATGCTTTCGGCCAGGTCGCGCGCGGCGGTGCGCGGCAATTCGAGCGCCAGGCTCAATGGCCCGCCGAGCAGCGCATCGCCCAGCGCCATCAGGGTCAGCGCCAGCGTGGTGTCGCGGCGTTTTTCCCCGCCGAATTCATCGAGGTCAATCACCAGATCGTGGATCGTTTCAACAATCGGGTCGAGCGCATCGTTGTTGCCGGTCAGCAGCATCCACGAGGCCAGCGCGCCCGCGCCTTCGCGATCGAATGCATCGAATGTCAGATCGACGACATCACGCGGGCTGCCTATCCCCGACCGGCTGGCCAGCACCGCATCGCGAATTTTGGCGCAGATCATGCCGGTCAGATACCGCGCCAGATCGCGCTGTAACCCCGCCGCCGATCCGAAATGGTGCAACAGATTGGCATGCGTGCGCCCAATCATCGCCGCCACGGCCTTTAAAGTGACGGCCTGAGGCCCGGCCTCGATCAGGAGCAGCCGGGCCGCTTCCAGTGCGGCAACGCGGCTTTCCGCCGGACTGAGGCGACGTCTGCTTGCCATTGATCCCTGTGGCGCCTGCGACAGCGCATGACCCGGTGCGCAAGGCAAGTCGCCCGCGCAATCCAGCAGCCCTAGGCCGGTGATACCGCAATGGCAAGAAAT
>JAYTHT010000141.1:0-1660 GCA_043732365.1 Novosphingobium sp.
GTGCCATCGACGGTAACCAGGTCGGCCTGCAACACGACGGCGAACGCTATCTTGTCGATCACGACCGACCATTCGCCCGGCGGTGCGAGCCGATCACCCAATTGCCCATCGACCCGGCGCGCGCGGTCGGCGCGCGCAGAAGCGAGGAACCCGGCGATGGCCGCCAGGCTGCGCTGCAACGCAGGACCGGCAGGCGCACCGTGGAACCCATCAGGATATTCCTCGGCGATAAACCCGGTCGTCAATTCGCCCGCACGAAAGCGCGGATGCTGCATGATCGCGCTGAGGAAATCGAGGTTATGGCCCAGCCCCTCGATTTCAAACGCATCGAGCGCGGCGACTTGTTTGTCAGCAGCCTCGTCGCGCGTCGCGCCCCATGTCACCAGCTTGGCGATCATCGGGTCATAGAACATCGACACTTCGCCGCCTTCGTAGACGCCGTCATCGACGCGTATGCCGCCCAGCCCGCGCCTGCCGTTGGCCGCGCCATCGTCGGTCCAGCCCGGCACCGGCGGTTGATAGCGCACCAGCCGTCCGGTCGAGGGCAGGAACCCGCGATAGGGGTCTTCGGCATAGACGCGATTTTCGATCGCCCAGCCATCGATGCCGATATCGTCCTGCGAAAATGCCAGTTTTTCACCGGCGGCGACGCGGATCATCTGTTCGACCAGATCGATCCCGGTGATCGCCTCGGTCACCGGATGTTCGACTTGCAGCCGGGTGTTCATTTCGAGAAAATAGAAACTTTCGCCCGTGGTATCCGCGCCCGACACGATCAGTTCGACCGTCCCGGCGGAATAATAGCCGACCGCCCGCGACAGCGCGACGCACTGTTCGCCCATCGCCTTGCGCATTGCGGCGCTGACGAACGGCGAAGGCGCCTCTTCGACCACTTTCTGGTGGCGGCGCTGGATCGAGCATTCGCGCTCGTTCAGATAGAGGATGGTGCCGTGCTGATCGCCCAAAATCTGGATTTCGATGTGGCGCGGGTTGAGAATGAATTTTTCGATGAACACGCGGTCATCGCCAAACGAATTGAGCCCTTCGCGCTTGGTCGCTTCAAATCCTTCGCGCACGTCTTGTTCATTGTGCGCCAGCCGCATGCCTTTGCCGCCGCCGCCCGCCGAAGCCTTCATCATCACCGGATAGCCGATCTCGGCCGCGATTCGCACTGCGTGTTCGGTATCCGCGATTTCGCCGACAAACCCTGGCACGACATTGACACCGGCCGCTTTGGCCAGCTTTTTGGACTCGATCTTGTCGCCCATCGCCGCGATCGCATTGATCGGCGGCCCAATGAACGCGATCCCTTCGTCGGCCAGCGCTTGCGCAAAGCTGGTGCGTTCGGACAGGAACCCATAACCGGGATGCACCGCGTCAGCGCCGGTCATTTTGCACGCGGCGATGATCTTGTCGGCGATCAGGTACGACTGAGCGGCGGGCGCGGGCCCTATATGCACCGCCTCATCCGCCATGCGCACAAACGGCGCCCGCGCGTCGGCGTCGGAATAGACCGCGACCGTCGCGATACCCATCCGGCGCGCAGTCTTGATCACGCGGCAGGCGATTTCGCCACGGTTGGCAATGAGGATCTTTTTGAACATGCGCATCCTTAAACTGTCGCTTTAACTATTCGCCTGCTTCAAGTTCTTCACCCGCT
>JAYTHT010000142.1:0-5792 GCA_043732365.1 Novosphingobium sp.
GTATCCTGGGATCGGAACGCTGTTTTGGCCACAAACGAAAATGGGCGGCACCTGAAAGGTACCGCCCATTCCGATCAACGCCACCGTCGCGGCGCCAAACTCAGAACTTGCTGGCGATCTTCACGCCGTAAACCAGCGGACGAAGCGGAACCTGCGCCTTGATAAATTCAGCCGAGGTCGTGAACGTGCTGGCATGCGAATTGGCAAGGTTATCGCCAAAGATCGTGACCGTTACGTTGTCGCGGGTAAACCCGAACGAAGCATCGAGCACGGCATAGCCGGCCATCTTGTAGCGCAAAAGCGTCGTGCCAGGGATAATCGTCCCGTTCGGCCCGGCAAACGATGATTGACCATCGGCTACCGTGCCCGATGGGTACGTAGCAAACTGGTTATACATCGATCCGGTGTAGCTGACGCCGCCGGATGCAAACCAGTTCATGTTGTTGCTGCCCGCCCAGTCATAACGAGCGCGGGCATTGGCCTGCACGTGTGGGCTGAACGGCGTGGTGCCACCGACATTGCCAAATGGACTGGCAACAGGTTTCGGATGGGCTGGATCCGCCGAGTTGTACACTTGCGTGATGCACTTGCCGAAGGTCGACGAAGCCGGAATGTTCGAGATGAAACAAGGCGAAGTCGACTGCTTGCTGTCATTGTACGTGGCCGAACCCTGGATCGAAAGGCCGTGAATAGGACGCGCGACGATTTGCGCTTCAAGACCCTTGATGTGGTACGTTGGCCCGTTGGTGGAAAAGGCGGTGTTGCCAAAGCCTGCTGCCGGGTTGAAGTAGGTCAGCTGAACATTGTTCCAGACCATGTAATAGCCTGACAGGTTGAACGTAACCGAGTGGTCGAACAGGTCGGTTTTCAACCCGCCTTCCCAGTTGGTCAGCGCGTCAGGCGTGTAGCCGCCCGGACGTTGCAACTGCTTCACAGCGGGGTTTACAGGGTCCGTAACCGCCTTGCTCGATCCACGGTTGAATCCGCCCGGACGGAAGCCCTGGCTGAACAATGCATAGATCAGGGTGTGCGGCGCAGGCTTAAACGTGAGCACGGCTTTGCTCTTGAAGCCGCTGTATTTCACATGGTCGTTGTTGGCGTCGATGTTGATCCCGGCCGCGCACGTCAGTTGCTGGTAGCAACTTGCGCTGAAAGAACCATATTGTGAACCGGTTTCATATTCCCGATAATCATAATGACGGGTACCGCCGGTCAGCGTCAGATTGGGCAGGATGTCGACATCGGCCGAACCGAAGAAGGCAAGCTGCTTGTAACCGCGCTGGGTGTCTTCACCGAAGGCAACCGCCGGGCCACGCAAGCCTGGAATATTGATTGTCGATCCAGCGATCGGCCCGATTGCAGCAGCGCAAGGCGTCGAGGCTGGCTGGTTGTTCTGGGTACAGGCCGGGATCGTGCGATATGCCCAATCATTGTCGTCCTGGATTTTGAACTGTTCGTAATACGCGCCAAAGATCGCGCGGATGCGCTTCCCTTCGGGCGTGGTGACGCGGAATTCGTGGCTCTGGTGCGTCGAACGGATCTGGTCGGTCCAATACGCATTCGGCGCGTAGCAATAGCCGGCACCGCTCGTGTAAGTATTGCCGCCGGTGCACTGGTAAAAAGTGCCATACGAGGCGCGCGCGTAGTTGGTGTAGTCACCTTGCGACTGAATGTGCCGCGTCAAGTACGAACCGGTGTACAACACCTTGAAATCGCCGATTTTCCCGTCGAGGGTCCAGGCGCTGTTCCAGTAGGTGTCGTTGTTATAACTTGGTTCAAACTGCGTCGCCGACATCTTGGCAATGGGCTGGTAATCGTAGCTATAGTCCTGCGTCGTAAATGAACCCTGTGAGTCAATACGCTGATACGATTCGGCGAGCAACAGGTTCCAGTCGGGCGCGATGTTCCACGCAAGTTCAAGCCGGCCACCGATATAATTGACCGGGTTGGCGTTCTTTTTGACCATGTCGGCGTTGTTGTACTGGCCCTGGTTCGACTGCTGCGAAGCCGGCAGCGTCTGATAGCCCTGGCCATTGGTGTTTTTGGGCGTGCCCAGATAGTTGTTGCCAAGGTCGGTGTTCATGCGCGTGAACGTCGAATAGACATTGTCGATGTATCCGCCGTGGTGATCGTCATAGATTACGCCGCGAACAGCCAGCTTGTCTTTGATGATCGGGACGTTCAGCATGGCGTTGAAGGCCGCATTCGGGGCGCCGCCGGCGGTGCCGCCAAAAGTTCCTTCAATCTTGCCTTCCCACTTGTCGAGCTTTGGCTTTGCCGTGATGTAGCGAACCACACCAGCCTGCGCGCCGCCGCCGAACAGCGTGCCCTGCGGACCCTCGAGCACTTCGACGCGCTCAATGTCGGCGACATAGACATCGGCGTTGTGCGCCGGAAACTGCATCGACTGATCGTCGAGATAAACCGCGACGTTAGGAAACGGTGAAATCGTACCGGCGGACTGTTCACCGGCGAAACCTGCCGAGAGGCCGCGCATGAAGATTGCGCCCTGGCCCGGGCCGTTGTTCCCGAAGGTCACGTTGGGGGTGTATTTCAACAGATCGTTGAACGTTGTCACGTTCAATTTGCTGAGTGAGTCAGCGCTGAGCGCCTGCAGCGTCATCGGCACATCCTGCAGCGACTGATCGCGGCGGTTGGCAGTCACGATGATTTCGCCGGTATTGGTTGCCACTGGCGTGGTTTCTGCCGCTGGCGCCTGTTCGGCGAAAGCGGTTCCGGTCATCGCAAGCAATGCCGAGCCTGCAAAAAGTCCGGATTTGAGCATCTGGATACTGTGTTTCATAGAACCCCCCTGGGTTTTGCCGTCCGGATCAGCGGCGACGCAAGCACTGCCCTGCGATGGAGTGCAAATCCTGCATATGCAAAATTTGCAACTGTCAAATGGCAATGCCCTCGCGCCGTCTTTGGGCTAGTTGAGTTGGCAGTGATTACAAACTGCCTTTCCCTTAGGCGCTGTTATGCCGGTGAGATCCAGGTGATACAAGGCATTATGAGAATTTATGCAGGGGCCATGACCTTAATGATCGACCGCAGATCTCAATCGGAACAGTTGGGATAAAATCATCAATAGCTTCAAATATTATCGGATTTATAGCGACAAGTTTGCAAACATTTAGGCACTTTCTCCCAGGATTTAGGGATTTTTTTGAAATTTTATTAAATATTGTCGATGCATGGCTGCGCATATATTTGGCGTTGTAACATGCCGCTTACTGGATGCTGTCGGCGGAGTTGGGGCAAAACCTGTTTGATCTGGATCAATTTGTTTATGCCAAACTGACCTCAGTAGTTGCGAAAAACGCCTGACTGCATCTTTGCGATGGTGGGCGAATCGGCGCCCGACTTGGCCAGCCCTCCGACGACGGCTAAAAAGGGTGTTGTGGCCGTTATTTAGCATGGAAGTGGCTCGCAGTTGTGCGAGTCGTCCAAAGCAACCATGCCAGTGTCTGCCGGCGCGCCCGCGACCATGCTTGCGACAAGTGGTCGCCGTACTGCTTGTGTTCCTGCAAAAGTTCGGGCTAGTCAGAACGATGGCCAAACCAAAACGTCGTTATGTCTGTCAGGCCTGTGGCAGCGTCACCACGCGCTGGCAGGGCCAGTGTCCCGATTGTTCTGAATGGAACACGCTGGTCGAAGATGCGCCGGAAACCGTGTTTTCGTCGCGCCATGATTTGTCGGGCGGCGGGCGCAAAGTCATGTTTGTGCCGCTTGATCATCCCGTCGAATTGCCACCACGCCGCAAAACCGGTTTGGCCGAATTCGATCGCGCGCTCGGCGGTGGGCTGGTCGCGGGTTCGGCGGTGTTGATGGGCGGGGATCCCGGGATCGGCAAATCGACGCTGTTGTTGCAGGCGGCGGCGCAAATCGCGGCGGGCGGCGCGAGCGCAGTGTATATCAGTGGCGAAGAAGCATCGGATCAGGTCCGGTTGCGCGCCGGGCGTCTGGGGCTGGGGAGCGCGCCTTTGCTGCTGGCCTCGGCGACATCAGTGCGCGACATCCTGACGACGCTGGCGACAATGCCGCCACCCGCGCTGGTGGTGATTGATTCGATCCAGACGATGCATTCCGACCAGATCGAAGGGGCACCCGGCACGGTCAGCCAGGTGCGCGCCTGCGCATTCGAACTGATCCGTTATGCCAAGGAAAGTGGCGCGGCGGTCGTGCTGGTCGGCCATGTGACCAAGGATGGATCGATCGCGGGCCCCCGCGTGCTGGAACACATGGTCGATGTGGTCATGAGTTTCGAAGGCGAGCGCAGCCATCAATACCGGATCTTGCGCGCGATCAAGAACCGGTATGGCGCGGTTGATGAAATCGGCGTGTTTGCGATGGCCGGTGCGGGATTGGAAGAAGTCGGCAATCCGTCGCTGCTGTTCCTGTCGGGCCGGTCCGAACCTGTGGCGGGCAGCGCGATCTTTCCCGCATTGGAAGGTACCCGGCCGGTGCTGGTGGAAATTCAGGCGCTGACCGTGCGCCTGGCGAGCGGGGCCACGCCGCGCCGCGCGGTGGTGGGTTGGGACAGTGGCCGGCTCGCGATGTTGCTTGCGGTGCTCGAGGCGCGCTGCGGGCTGAATTTCTCGTCGGCCGAAGTTTATCTCAATGTCGCGGGTGGTTACCGGCTGACCGATCCGGCGGCAGATCTGGCCGTCGCCGCCGCGCTCGTGTCCGCGCTGGCCGATAAACCGCTGGCGGCCGACGCGGTGTGGTTTGGCGAAGTTTCGCTGGCGGGCGAAGTGCGCCCGGTGGCCCATTCCGCGATCCGTCTGCGCGAAGCGGCCAAGCTGGGGTTTGGCAAAACATTTGGTCCGGCCGTCAACGAAGCAGAGGCGGGGGCGCGCCACACCACATTAACGCTGCTGCCAAATCTCGTTGACCGGATCGTGGGTGCGGATTAATCCGGGCGGATGAGCGGCTTTGACTATGTGGTCTTCCTTGTTGTTGGCCTGGCCGCGATAGCGGGCTTCTTTCGCGGCTTTGTCGAGGAAGTGCTGGCGCTGGCCGCCTGGTGCCTGGCGCTGCTGGCGGTCCACTATGGCCACGAATTGCTCACCGATCAGCTGACGGCTTATGTCCACAATGAAACCGGCGCGGCAGTGCTGGCATTTGGCATCCTGATGGCGGTCCCGTATTTTGGCATGAAGCTGCTCGCACGGTCGGTGGGCAGTGCCAGTCGCAGTTCGATGCTCGGGCCGATCGATCGGGTGCTCGGGTTCGGGTTTGGCGCAATCAAGGGCTTTGTCGTCATGGTGCTGGCATTTTCGCTGCTGGTGCTGTGTTATGATGTAATCTGGGGCGCAAAGGGCCGCCCGCTGTGGATCCGCGAGGCGCGAACATATCCGTTCCTCAACGCCGCGAGCGAAGAGCTGTTGTCAGTGGTCGCCGCGCGTCGCACCGATGCGGTAAAGGCGGGCGCCGACGACAGCGCCTCTGACAACGCCGCCGAAATCCAGCCCACCCACACCCCGATACACAGCCATCACCGCCGCGCGCCCGTGGACTCTGCCGAATGAACACGCGAACAACGCTTTACACCCCCGCCGTGCTGCTGGCGGCGACCGGTCTGGCTGCTTGGCCGTGGGATGAAGTGCACCCCTTTGTGGGCCAGGCGCGGTCGCGCACCTGTGGCAGCACGATCACGCTTGGGCTGGCGCTGGATGCGGCGGGCGGCGTATCGGCGATCGGCATTCGCGCGCATGCCTGCGCGATCGGGCAGGCGTCAGCCAATGCCTTTGCCAGCGGCGCGATCGGGCGGACACGCGCGGCGATCGCGG
>JAYTHT010000143.1:0-16924 GCA_043732365.1 Novosphingobium sp.
GCTGCGCTGGCCGAGTGGCAATCGCTTGCGGCCTGAGTTTGGCCACTTTCGGCCCTCGTGCGCCAAACGGAGACGAGTTGCGATTAGACTGACAGCACCATCTTTCCAGATAAGTTATTGAAGCATAGAGCAACTATCTGACCAGACTTCGATGCTACATTCGGCTATGTGTCGCCCCAATCTCGGTCGTTTGCCGACGAGATTCGGCGGCATTATGGCCGACGCACATTCATCGGGCCGCCGCCGTTCAGTTAGTACCTGCTGCGGCCGAAGGACGTGTGCCGAATGTCTGGCCGGCTTGCAGCATCCCGGTCTCGGCGATCGCAACGATGTCTCCGTGTTCAGCGCGCGCCAACTTCGTGATAGTCGCGCCTTGAAATCCGAATACTTTGCCCGCCCGCGCTACCTGCCCGTCGGCACTCGTCAGTTCCTCGCCTTCGGTAAGCGGCCCGCCGAAGACGCGCGCCAGCGCGAGCCTGCCTGCCTTATTACCGTGCAAGAATTTGAGTACTGTTATCGATGCGCGTTCGATCCCCAGCCGTTTCGCAGTCACGGCGGGAGGCGGCGTATCGTGGCGCAGCATCTTCAGTAGCCGCCGGATACCAAAACCATTCAGCGCTGAGCCGAACAATACGGGGACAACCAAGCCCTCCGCCGTCTCGCGTGCCAAGTCTCCGAAAATTGTGTTGCGGCTAGGTCTCTCGTCCGACACGAGCTGTTCCAGCAAGGCGTCGTCGTGATCGGCAAGCTGTTCGAGCATGTGAAACCGCGCGGCGGTCTCGTCCTCTCTGAGATGGGCGGCAAGCGGAACCTCCTGTGAGCGCTGGCCCGGCTGATAGTGATAAGCGCGCTCAAGTGCGAGATCGACGAAGCCAGCGACGCGTTCGCCAGCAAGGATCGGAATCTGCCTGGCAACCAGCGCTGCCGAACTCATCGGCTGAAGCAACGCTAACAGATCCTCGATACTCCCGTGGGCCTGATCAATTTTATTTATGAAGAGCGCATGCGGTATTCGCAATGCTTCGAGCCGCCGGAGCGTGGGTTCGACCAGCGGCGCGCATGCGGTATTCGGATCAATCACGACGAGGGCAAGATCGACTGCAGCCAGCGCCGTCGCGGCCTCGATGTCAAAGTCGCCTGAGCCCGGCACGTCGACGAGCAAATAATGGTCGCCCAACCAATCGAAACGCATGAAGTTTAGCTCAGTCGAGCTACCGCTCGCGCGCGTCTCCCGGCCTGCATCCCTGACGCTGGTACGGCCCTCGACCGTGCCCAGTCGGGGGGTGGCCCCTGCCGCGAATAGCAAGGCTTCTGCAAGACTTGTCTTGCCGGCGATGGCCGGGCCAACAAGCGCGATGGCTCTTGCGCCGCCGCCGATCTTTTCCATGTCGCTCTCCTCCCACGCTCCTTCTCTCGTCGTGGAAGAAGGCCTTGAGAATATTGATGTTCAACCTTTGCTCGAGCGAACGCAAGCGCGAAGAACCGGTGGTGCGCCGGATGGACTTGGCGGTACGTTTTGATCTTTCTCCCACAGCCGCACGGCGCATGATCGTCGAGCGAGTGGTGGAGATCGGCGCGCAAATCGGAGGATACTTTTTTTGGCTAAAGCTCTGCGTCGGTCTTGTCAAATTTGCACAGAATTTGAGTCAGACCCCCTTTTGCGCGCCGATCATGGGTCCCGTTTGGGCGCCGATTGACAGTTTTGAAAATGAGTCACGGCCTCCAAGCTCCACCCCGGTTGGATGACCAGCCCAGCGAGCTGTAAGTGGCATCCACAAGTGCCTGTCCACGCGGATTCAGGAGAATACCTGGTCCCAATTCATCGAATATTTGGTCATCGACCATAAGAGCGGCGCGGTGGTCGATCATGCCGCTCGCTTTGCTTCGTACTGGCCACAGATGGCCGCCTATACCGATGCCGTGGAGGCGTTGGGAACCAAGCCGGTGACGAGCGTTGCCATATTCTGGACAGATAACGGGGAGCTAACCTTGTGCTCCAAGGTCGGCCATCCTGGATAAGCGATGAATTGATGGAGGGAATCAGGGATGCCGTCCGAGGCGCGGAACGTCGGCTTTGGTGGGTGGATGGGTCTGGTCGATGAGCAACCTTTGAACGGCAGATTCTGACAACAACGGCCATTCACTGCTGCCACGGTGAACGGCAACAAAGTCCTAGGTGCGGCCGCGGGATGCCCCGGGGCGCGTGATTTGATTGCCCTTGTGGATCACGCGCTATCATCCCCGATCAGTGTGACCTGCGGCATTCCACAAAAACTATCCCATTCATGAGCGGTGACATGGTAAAATCCATCTTCCTGCCGCCGGATTTTCCGCCCGTAGTTGACCTGAAATTCACCTTTGGGACCGGCGTGGTCAAACGTGATTATGATATCTTCCGACTTCAGGCCGTACATGCGCAGATGATCCACCCGGATATATTCCATATAGTTGTCGCCGGGCGACGGCATGCCAACGTGAACAAGCACTTACGATGTTAAATCGACCTGATCGAAGCGTCCACCATTATCGCGATCGCTGCTCATGCCTGACCTTCCTGGGCATTTGCCTCGGCTTCGAGGGTAGGAAAGCTCATGCCGTCTGCGACCCGCACCGCCGACTCGCCGGTCCAGCGCTGCCAGCGGCGAATAATGGTATCGCAATAGACCGGGTCCAGCTCGATACCGCGCGCCTGGCGGCCCAGCCTTTCAGCCGCGATCAGCGTGGTGCCGCTGCCCATGAAGGGATCAGCAACGATATCGCCCTTAACGCTGGTATCGAGCAGGATGTCGCAGATCAGCGCCAGCGGCTTGACGGTCGGGTGCATGGCGAGCGGATTGCCTTCCTCGGCGGTGCGGGCAAGGCTGGCAGCAGAAGGATAGTTCCACACATTGCTGCGCGAGCGGCCGAAGCAGCCAAGCTGGACATTATTTCGCGACGGTGCGCCACCCTTGGCGAAAATGAAGAACAGCTCGTGCTGGCTCCTGAGAAATGAGCCCATGCCTGCCTGGTTCTTGACCCAGGCGGCCATATTGAGGAACCGCTCGTGGACAGCCTGACCGGCGCTACCGATCTCGACGACGTGACGCCAGTCCATCGCCCAGGTGTGGACCGAGCCGGGCACCGATCACTTGTGGGCGAGGGTCATGGCAGTGCGCGGGAAGGTGGTGAACTCCGCCTCGCTCATCTCGCCTGCGGCCATGGCAAACTTGCGATGCTTATGCTGGCCGAGACCAGAGACGTGGCCGTCGATCGGTACGTTGTAAGGCGGATCTGCCACGACCAGTGCCGCCAGCTCCTCGCCCATCAGCTTAGTTCAGCTCGTCTCCTCCAGCGCATTGCCGCAGAACAGGCGGTGTTCGCCGAGCTGCCAGATATCGCCGTGCTGAGTTATGGGCGGGCCAGTGTCAACGACCTCGTCTTCGGGATACTCGTTGCCCTCATCCAGACCCTCGATGCGCAGTTCGATCTCAATCTCGGCAAAGCCGGTGGCCTCGATATCAAAGTCGAGATCCAACCCGTGAAGATCGAGCAGGATGGTGTTGAGTGCCTGATCGTCCCACTTGGACAGGTCAGCCAAGCGGTTGAGCGCGACCATCAGCGCCTTGATCTGGGGCTCGGCCAGATACTCGATGCGCATCACCATGACGTCGCTCATGCCAAGGCGCTGGGCTACATCCCACTGGGCGTGGCCGGAAATGATGCGGTGGTCCGCGTCGATCAGGATCGGCAGAACCTGGCCAAAGGCCTCGAAGGACTTGGTCAGAGCGCGGATCTGGGATTTGGGATGCTGGCGTGGTGTGCCAGGCATCGGCTTGAGCCCGGTTACGGCGAAGAATTCGGTATGCAGTGGCGCATTGCGGCGCGGTAAAGATGTCTGTGTCATGGGTTGCTCCTGTCCAAATGCTGCATCCACGTATTCGCATGTGACAGGGCAAAATAGGTTCAAAAAACCACGCGGCTCTAGCCGTGGTAAATTCCGGTACCGTGCGTGCCCCCCATTCTTACAGGACCCAATCGAGTTGAAGCAGGTCCTCTTCTGTGACACCGAAGCGGGGATCGCCTAGAATTAAGGGTTGAACCAGCTTGGCCCGGGCAACCAGCTCGCTGACCAATTTCGCCGATGCCAGGTCCACGCCGTTTTCGGCTCGCTTCTCCCGAAGGGTGCACAACAAAAGATCAGAGGCGATGGCGAGATGCAGAACCGGCCGGCTGGGTCGCCATACGCGGTTCTGAAAATTCGCAGATCGTTCGGGATCATCCCTACAAAGATACAGGGCGATCTGGCGCTGCATGAATTTGCGCACGCCGGGGACGCGGGGGTGCAAATTATCCAGCGACTCTCTCATCCATGGGCGCACTGCCCGGGCTGCATCCGATCTGTTACGTAACCGGCGCCGACCGGTGCGCACTTTTGCCTTGCACCATGCCAGCGGCAACTGGACAAATGCGTTGAGCCTGTGATCTTCAAACGGGTCATCGCTTCTCTCGACCCTGTTGGCTTCGTGAAGGTAAAGCCCCGCCCAAGCTCGCATGGCATCGAGACGAGCTTGCTCCTCGCCGGCACCAGGAAAACCCAACGCCGAAAAATATCACGCGCCAGTCTCTGTGTCCGGGCATTCACCCGGCCCCAACCTAATTACCCGGACTGCCATGATCTTCCTTTTATCAGGACTAAATAACAGGTTCCATTGCACCTGATACCGACCTGATATGGTCCTGTTAATGCGTGTTTCTAACCTGTTTTCAATGATAACCGTGGCGGCAACCAAAATACTGATAAAAATATATAGTATTGCACCAGGCGACCCCGAGGCGGCTCTGAACACCTACTTTTCGGCGAAAACGGTGAAATAACAGGTTAAACAGGTGGCGAGACGGGTTCGCCCTGGACTGCGTCGCGCACCATTTCCCCACGCACGCCGCCTGAACAACCTTACGCCAAAAGATCCGCCCAATCCGGGTGGCGTTTGAACGCGGCTGCGACATAGCTGCATTGCGGGTCGATTTTCAGGTTTTCGGCGCGGGCATGCGCGATCAGTGCCTCGACCAGCGCAACCGCAACGCCGCGTCCACCGATTTCGGCCGGAACGTTCGTTTGTTCGGCCACCAGCACATCGCCGCGCGTTACGTATGTCAATTGGCCGGTTGCGGTTTCGCCCGGCAAAGTCGCGATGAATTCGCCGCCGCTGGCCACGATGCCGGCGGAAATGAGGTCGTGGGTGATTGTCATCTGCGTCATGATTCACTCTCGCTGGCTTGACCGGCGTGTCGTCACGCCCCATTCGATATGGTATGAAATTCTTTTCCGACAATGCCGCCACGGTCCATCCCCATGTTTGGGCTGCGATGCACGCCGCCGATGCGCCCGACACCGGGTATGACGGCGATGCGCTGTCGCGGCGGCTGGATGATGCATTTTCCGAAGTGTTTGGAAAACCGGCCACCACATTTTGGGTCGCGACGGGCACCGCCGCCAATTGCCTGGTGCTGGCCGCGATGGTGCCGCCATGGGGCGGCGTGGTCTGTCACCGCGAAGCCCACATCGAAACCGACGAAGGCGGCGCGCCGGGGTTTTACACGCATGGCGCAAAGCTGATCCTGGCCGAGGGCGACGCGGCCAAGCTGACGCCCGACACGATCACCGCCGCGATTGCGCCAATCCGCGAAGGTGTGCATCAGGTGCAGCCGCACGCGATTTCGATCACCCAATCCACTGAATATGGCCGGGTCTATACACCCGGCGAAGTCGCCGCGATCGGCGCGCTGGCCCAATCGCACGATTTTTGGCTGCATATGGACGGCGCGCGGTTTGCCAATGCCGTTGCCCATCTGGGTTGCCACCCGGCGGCGATCACCGTCGATGCCGGGGTCGATGCGCTAAGCTTTGGCTTTGTCAAGAACGGCGGCATGGGCGCAGAGGCGATCGTGTTGTTTGAAGGCGCACGCGATGACGGCCTGATCGAAAGTATCCACCGCATGCGCAAGCGCGCCGGGCATCTGCAATCCAAAGGCCGCTATCTGGCGGCCCAAATTCTTGCGCTGTTAAAAAATGATCTGTGGCTGGGCAACGCGCGGGCGGCCAATGCCGCCGCGCGCGAGATCGCCGCTGCGGCTGGCGATCGCCTGATTCACCCGGTTGAAGCGGACGAAGTGTTTATGGTGATTTCGCCCGCCGAAGCTGCCGCGTTGCGCGCCGCAGGATTTGATTTCTACGACTGGAATGCACCCGCAGGCGCACCGGGCGCGGCGCGATTGGTCACCTCGTGGAACAGCAATCCGGCGCATGTAGCCGCACTGGCGCGCGCCCTAGCGGCGCTATGACTACCCATAGCAGGGAGGGCGACCCGAAAGTCATTGTCGCGTTTATCGTAACCGCGCTGGTCTGGGGATCGACCTGGCTGGTGATCAAGGCGCAGATCGGGCCCGTCCCTGCCAGTTGGTCGGTGACCTGGCGCTTTGCCGGCGCGGCAGTCGGCATGTTTGCGCTTGGACTGGTGCGCGGCGATATCAGGCTGAGCGCGCTGGTGCCCGAACGCGACGTGCTGATCCGTGCCGGGCTGATCGGGGTCAGTCTGTTCTGCGCCAATTTCCAATTCGTCTATCGTGCGGAAAGCCATCTGACATCGGGGCTGGTCGCGGTCGTTTTTGCGCTGCTGGTGTTTCCCAATGCGGTGTTTTCGCGAATATTCCTGGGTACGCCGGTCACGCGCGGGTTTGTCCTGGGCTCGATGATCGCGCTGGGCGGTATTGTCCTGTTGATGATCCGGGAATATCACGCCGCGCCGGTGGGCAGCGATGTGCCGCTGGGTGCCGGAATGACATTGCTGGCGCTGATTTGCGCGTCCACCGGCAATGTGTTGCAGGCGGGCGAAGTCGCGCGGCGGGTGCCGGCGGCGATGCTTCTGGCCTGGGCGTTTCTGATTGGCGCGACGGTCGATTTTTTCGTCGCCTGCGTGTTGTCGGGGCCGCCGGTGTTTGACTGGTCGCCGATGTATCTCGGCAGCGTCGCCTATCTCTCGCTGATCGGATCGGTCCTGACGTTTCCGCTGTACAATTTGCTGTTGCGCGAAATGGGGCCGGGCCATGCCGCCTATAACGGCGTGGTCGTTCCGGTTGTCGCGATGCTGCTGTCAACGGTGTTCGAGGCCTACCACTGGACCGGGCTGAATATCGCAGGCGCCGTGCTCGCGCTCACCGGATTGGTGGTTGCGTTAAGATCGCGCAGGCCTTCGCGATAGCTGGCAAAGCGCGGCTGCCAGCCAAGTACGCGCCAGGCCTTGCGATTGGCGACCCGGCGGTTTTCGGCATAAAACGCGCGGGCCATCGGGGACAATGCGGCCTGGTCCAGCGCCATCAGCGGCGGCGGTGCCACGCCCATCAACCGCGCCGCTTCCTCGATCACCACATTGGGATCGCCGGGCTCGTTGTCGGCCAGGTTATAGACGCCGGGCGGCCCGGCCAGCCCTGCGATCACGCCGCCCGCGATGTCATCGACATGGACCCGGCTGAACACTTGCCCCGGCGCGATCAGACGGCGCGCGGTCCCATCGCGCAGCCGGTCAAATGCACTGCGCCCAGGGCCATAAATCCCCGGCAAGCGGAACACCCGCACGCGGGGATCCAACGCCTGCCAGTCGCGATCGGCGTCACTGCGCGCACCGCGCCGACCGCGCCCGATGGCGGCTGTTTCATCGACCCACGCCCCGCCGCAATCGCCATAGACCCCGGTTGACGACAGATAGCCGATCCAGTCCGCCGGGCCTGCGCGCAATGCCGCGCCATAGATATCCAGCACTGGGTCGCGCCCATCGCGTCCCGGCGGCACGCTCGACAACACGTGCGTCGCAGCGCCCAGCGCAGCGCCGACGGCAGCGTGATCGTCAAACGCCAGGTTTGCGTTGCGCCCGGTGCCATCGATCCGCCAGCCAAGCGCCGCAAGGCGCCGCGCCAGCACCCCTGCGCTATACCCCAGGCCAAATACAAACAGGCGCATGGCGATCAGGACCCAGTGGGGTCGGGCAACGGAGGCGGCGCGACTTCACGCGCGTCGGGCAAGTGGTCTTTTTTCCATTCCATCGCCATGCGCACCCGGGTCCGCCCCGAAGGATGGTTATAGAACAGCGCCTCTTCCAGCGCGGGGGGTGCGATCTTGCGATAATTCGCCAGCTTCATCGCGGTCAGCGCAAAGCCATCGGGTTCGCGCGCGGTTTCCAGGCCAAACACATCGGCCTCGCTTTCTGACAGGCGCGTCGCCGTATTCGACACCGGCAGGAACAGCAGCGACAGCCCGGTCATTACCCCGACCAGCACGGGCAAAGCCGCCGGATCGTCGATCCCGCGTACCGCGCGCCGCCGCCCGCCCAGTGCAATCACCACCGGACCCAGCTTTGCCAGCAGCCACAGCTCCAGCGCGGTCAGCAGCGTAAGAACCACAATCTCGCGCCAGATATGGTTGAGCACATAGTGCCCCATTTCGTGCCCCACGACCGCCGCCGCCTCTGGCACGGAGGTCTGTTTGACCAGATTGTCGGTCAGGCTGATCCGCACGGTCGGGCCGATCCCCGATACATTGGCCGAAATCCGGTTGCTCTGGCGCGAGGCGTCGAACACGTAGATGTTTTCCGCCGGAATCGCATGCGCGTTCGCCATCGTGGCGATCCGCGTGCGCAATGGCCCGGCGGGCAATTCGGTATAGGTGTTGAACAACGGCATGATGAACACCGGCATGACCAGCCCGAACAGCGCGACACAGACACCCACCACGCCCGCCCCGACGATCCACCAGCGGCGCGGAAACCTGCGCATCACCGCGTTGATCAGGGTCAGCAGCCCGCCACCCAGGATCAGCGTCAACAGTACGCCGATCGCCTGTTGTCCCAACCATCCGCCAAACGACTGGTTCATCAGGCCAAACCGCCGTTCACGCAGGAAATCGACCGCAATCGACCACGGCAATTCGATCACTATCAGGCATGCGAGGAACAGCACAGAGACCGCTATCATCACCACCCACGGACGCCAGCCGCGCCGCCGCATCGCATCGCGGCAGCGCACCAGCACCCCACTGCGCAAAATCAGCCAGCATACCAGCATCGTCAGCAGCGACGAAAACACGTCGATCCACACGCGCCCGTCAAAATAGGCGTCTGAGCGCGCGCGCGCCGCCGGGCTGAGCGTGGCCAAATACAGCATAGTCGCATGATCGACATCGAACGGCGCCGCGCGCGTCAGCATCGGTGCGGCCACACCCACCAACGCCATTATCATTGCCCCAAGCTTACGCATGCCCGCCATCTTTGCCCCTGATCTGTCGCCCATTGTCACGGACCAGTATGATGGGTGCGGTGCGCGAGCGGCGCAAGTCAAGCCGAAAGCCATATCTTTCTGGCGTCCCCGATCCTTCCTGCGCCCTATATCTTTCCCACGTCCCATATCTTTCTCGTGTCTTTCCCATTGGCCAGCGCGCGCACAGCCCCTACATTGCCGGGATGAACGACCTGTCCAGCCCCCCCGCCATTCAGAATCCCATGACGCAGCACAGCGTCATCAACCGGCTCGACTACCGCGTGCCCGACTGGCAGGTGCCCGAAATTACGCTCGATTTCGCGCTATCACTCGATGCCACCCGCGTACGTTCGACGATGTCGGTTACCCGCACGCTGGCCAATGCGCCGCTGCGGCTGAATGGCGATGGGATCGCAGTTGCGACACTCACGGTCGATGGCAAGCCGCACAACACCTGGGATATGGACGGCGACGATCTGGTCATCACGCTGCCCGGCGATGCGCACGAAGTGACGATCGAAACAGTGATCAATCCCCTCGCCAACACGCAGCTTTCGGGGCTGTATGCTTCAAACGGCCTGTTGTGCACCCAATGCGAAGCCCAGGGGTTTCGCCGCATCACGTTCTTCCCCGACCGACCCGACGTGCTCAGCCGCTATCGGGTGCGGATGAGCGGCGACAAAGCGCGCTTTCCCGTCCTGTTGTCCAACGGCAATCCGGTTGCCCGCGGGGATGGCAGCGACGGCACGCATTGGGCGCAATGGGATGATCCATGGCTGAAACCGTCATACTTGTTCGCGCTGGTCGCGGGCGATCTGGTGGCGCAGCGCGACAGCTTTGTCACCGCATCGGGCCGCCATGTCGGCCTGGCGATCTATGTTCGCCCGGGCGATGAAACACGCACCGACCATGCCATGCACAGCCTGATCGCGTCGATGGCGTGGGATGAACACGCCTATGGCCGCGAATATGATCTCGATTTGTTCAACATCGTTGCAGTGTCCGATTTCAACGCCGGCGCGATGGAAAACAAAGGCCTGAACGTGTTCAACACGCGCTACATCCTGGCCGATCCGGAAACCGCCAACGACGGCGATTACGACGCGATCGAGGGCGTGGTCGCGCATGAATATTTCCACAACTGGTCGGGCAACCGCGTGACTTGTCGCGACTGGTTCCAGCTGTCGTTGAAGGAAGGCTTTACCGTCTTGCGCGATCAGCAATTCAGCGCCGATCGCGGATCGGCCCCGGTCAAGCGGATCGAAGACGTGCGCGTGTTGCGCGCGGCCCAGTTTCCAGAGGATTCAGGACCGCTGGCACACCCGATCCGGCCCGATTCGTATCAGGAAATCAGCAATTTCTATACCGCGACGGTCTATAACAAGGGCGCCGAAGTCATCCGCATGATGACCGTAATGGCGGGGGCCAAACGGTTTCGGCGTGGCACCGATCTCTATTTCGACCGCCACGATGGCCAGGCCGCGACATGCGAGGATTTCGTCAAGGCGATCGAGGATGGCGCCGAAATCGACCTCACCCAGTTCCGCCGCTGGTACGAACAGGCCGGCACACCGCGCATCGACGTGGCCATGACGCATGCGGGCGATACCGTCACGCTGACCCTGCAGCAGACCGTGCCGCCGACGCCGGGCCAGCCGGACAAACAGCCGATGGTGATCCCTTTGCGCACTGCGCTGTTTGACCGGACGACTGGCAACCATTCGGGCGAACACTTGCTGGTCCTGACCGAAGCGGAACACAGTTTTACATTTAGCGGCCATGCCACAGCGCCGGTGGTGTCGATCAACCGGGGGTTTTCCGCACCGGTCGCGATCAACAATCCGATTGCCGATGCCGATCTTGTGTTCCTGGCCGCCAACGACGACGACCCGTTCGCGCGCTATGAAGCGATGCAGCAGCTGGTCGTGCAGCATCTGGTCGCAGCGGTCACCGACCAGTTGAGCGATGCTGCACGGGCGTTGGGACGACAGGCGATTGGCGAAGCGTTTGCCAAAGTGCTGGCCGATCCGTCGCTCGATGACCTGATGCGCGGCGAATTGATCATCCTTCCGGGCGAAGCGTACCTGGCCGAACAATTGAGCCCGGTCGATCCGGCCCGGGTGCGCGCCGAACGCGAAGGGTTGAAGGCCTGGCTCGGCACAACGCTGGCCGATGCGTGGCGCGCGTTGCACGACCGCACCAGCAAAGTGCCGTACAGTCTGGACCCTGTCGCGCGTGGCGCGCGCAAGCTGAAGACGCAGGCGCTCGTCTATCTCGCCCCGGCTGCCCCCCCCGAAACGATCCGCCGCGCCGCCGCGCAATATGCCGGGGCGGACAACATGACCGATCGGCAGGGCGCGCTGATGGTGCTGTGCGGACTGGAAACGCCCGAACGCGAAGCCGCGCTGGTCGATTTTGACCAGCGTTTTGCGGGCAATGCCCTGGTCATCGACAAGTGGTTTTCGCTGCAGGCGGCATCGTTGCACCCGCATGCGATCGACCACGTCAAGACGCTGGCCAAACATCCCGAATTCACACTGGCCAATCCCAACCGGGCGCGCGCCCTGTACATGGCGTTTGCCGCAAACACCGCCGCGTTCCATGATCCATCGGGCGAAGGCTATCGCATGATTGCCGATCTGATCCTGACGCTCGATCCGGTCAACGGCAGTCTGGCGGCGCGCTTCGTCCCCCCGCTCGGCCGCTTTCGCAAATTCGAGCCGGGTCGCGCCGCGCTGATGCGGGGCGAACTGGAACGGATCGCCGCCGCGGCCAATCTGTCGCGCGACGTTCGCGAACAGGTCTCGAAAAGCCTTGGCTGAGATGTTTGAGCCGGTCGAAGTGCTGACCCATGTGGCGCTGTCCAATGCTGCGCACGGGTTTTGCGGCCGGCGCGGCGGGGTCAGCAGCGGCGATTATGCCGGGCTGAATGTCGGCTGGGGTAGCGAAGATGATCGCGCTGCGATCACGGAAAACCGCGCCCGCGCGGTGGCGGCGGTGCTGCCCGGGGCGCGGCTGACGTGCGCGTATCAATTCCATTCACCCGAAGTGGTGACTGTCACCGAACCATGGGCAGAAGACGACCGGCCCCGCGCCGATGCGTTGGTCACAGATCGGCCTGGTGTGCTGCTCGGCATTCTGACCGCCGATTGCGCGCCGGTGCTGTTCCATGACCCGCATGCCCGGGTGGTCGGCGCGGCGCACGCCGGATGGAGGGGCGCGTTTGCCGGCGTGACCGACGCCACGATTGCGGCAATGGAAGCGCTGGGCGCGCGGCGCGCAGACATTGCCGCCGTGGTCGGGCCGTGCATCGCGCAAAAAAGCTATGAGGTGGACGACGCATTTGAACGGTGCTTTGTGGAAGCAGACCCCGCCCAAACCCAGTTTTTCCGCGCTGGACGCGCAGGCCATAGCTGGTTCGACCTGGAAGGCTATGTCGCCGAACGTTTGCGCGCGGCGGGCGTTGGAACCGTCGCTATGCTGGGCGAGGACACATATGCGCAGGCCGACCGCTTCTATTCATTCCGCCGCGCCACCCACCGTGGCGAACCCGGCTATGGCCGCGAAATTGCGATGATCGGCCTGCACGCGCCAGCGTGATAATAGAATCTTACAGCAGTCGCAAAGCGATGAGATCCGCCTCCAGCGCGGCGGCATCACCGGCGAAGTGATGCACTTGCCAACCGAGGCGGCGCGCGGCGGTGATGTTGGCGGCGTTGTCGTCGATGAACAGCATGCGCGCGGGGTTGTGACCGAACCGGTGCGCGGCAAGCGCAAAGATCGCCGGATCGGGTTTGACCAGGCGTTCGTCGCCCGACACGACAATGTCGATCATGTGATTCAAAACAGGAAATGTCGGGCGGAACATCGCAAAGGCGTCCGCGCCGAAATTGGTAAGC
The DNA here is from genome assembly GCA_043732365.1 of Novosphingobium sp. GTDB lineage: Bacteria > Pseudomonadota > Alphaproteobacteria > Sphingomonadales > Sphingomonadaceae > Novosphingobium. The sequence goes on from JAYTHT010000143.1 coordinate 13,185, forward strand.
GCAAATTGTCGCACGCGGGCCAATGCCAGCCGTTCGACCAGCGGGTGCGTGCCAGCAATCGGCCCGGGCACCGACAGCAACCAATGCGTGCGATAGCGTTCGATCAGCGCGGCTTCGGCGGGGTGTTGCGCGACCAGTTGCGCGATCATCGCATCCATCGACTCTCCGCAATCGTGGCGGAAATGCCATGATTCGCTGACCACGGTCGAGGTGAAGGCGGCATGTGCGACAGGGTCGGGGATGGCATCGCGCCAGATGCGCGGAAAATCCCACTGCACCAGCACGCGGCCGATATCCCACACGACGGCATCGACCGCAGCCATTTCACACCCTCGGTTATTGGTACGGTTTTCAGGCCCCCGAAACGACCAAACCCCCGCCTTTTGGGCGGGGGTAACAGGCGCCCTCAGATCTACGCCCCGGTCAGGGAGCCTATAGATTCAACCCTGGCGGGCTTTGAACCGTGGCTGGGTTTTGTTGATCACATACGTCCGGCCACGGCGACGGATCACGCGGTTGTCGCGATGGCGGCCCTTGAGCGACTTCAGGCTGTTGCGAACTTTCATGACACAATCCTTTTGCCCGATTCGACCGGGCCTAAAACCAGAGGTAGGCGGGTATAGGCGACGCCAAATAAAGTCAAGCGTCCCCACGAAGCTCGGTTAACCGTCGCTCCCATGCCAGTGCGTGCGCAACAATCGTATCCAGATCGGCATGGCGTGGCACCCAGGGCAGAGTTGCCATGATCCGCTGGTTGTCCGAAATCAGCGACGCAGGATCGCCCGCACGGCGCGGCCCCAGTTGGCGCTCGATCGTCAAGTTCGTCACGCGATCGACCGCATCGAGCACTTCGAGCACCGAAAACCCACGGCCATAGCCGCAGTTCATCGTCAGCGATTGGCCCGGATCGGCCATCAGCGCCTCCAGCGCCAGAACATGCGCGGCGGCCAGATCGGTGACATGGATATAATCGCGCACGCCGGTACCGTCCGGTGTGTCGAAATCGGTGCCAAACACCGCGACATGGTCGCGCTTGCCCAGCGCTGCCTCGACCGCGACTTTGATCAGATGTGTCGCTCCTGCGGTCGATTGCCCGGTGCGCGCCTGCGGATCGGCGCCGGCCACATTGAAATAACGCAACGCGCAGTAATTGATCGGGTGTGCCCGGGCGGTGTCGGCCAGCATGAGTTCGGTCATCAGCTTTGACATGCCATAGGGGTTGATCGGCAGTTTCGGGCTGTCCTCGCTGACCGGAGACACCTCTGGATTGCCATACGTCGCGGCGGTCGAGCTGAAAATGAAATGCGGCACGCCAGCGGCGACGGCGGCGGCAATCAGCGACCGGCTGCACGCGGTGTTGTTGTGATAATACTTCAGCGGATTTTCCACCGATTCGGGCACGATGATCGACCCGGCGAAATGCATGACCGCGCGCGTGCCCTGTTCGGCAAAGATCCGCGCCAACAATGCCTCGTCAGCAATGTCGCCCTGATAGAACGCCACGCCATCCGGCACGGCAAAACGAAACCCGGTGACCAGGTTATCAATCACCGCGACCGGCCAGCCGGCATCCTTTAACGCGAGGACCGCGTGGCTACCGATATAGCCGGCGCCACCAGTGACCAGAACGGGAACTTTGCTCATTGCCTGCGAATCGCCCTTTTGCCTGTGTGCTTTTGCCTAACCGGGCAATACGATAGAAGGAATCCCCCTAAGCATCCGTTGTAGTGATGTCAGACACCATAAGTATGCATCTGCCTATTCAGGATCCCCCGTCCCATGCCGTCATCACCTGCCCGCCTCTTGATTCCCGCACTCGTGGCGCTGACGCTGGCCGCGCCAGCTTTGGCCCAGCCTTATCCGGGTGGTTATCCGGGCCAATGGGGGGGCGCAGGCCGCGGCGGCCAGCGGGTCGGCACGCAAGGCGGCGCTGAACCGTCACGGCAGATCGATGTCGAAACCTTTCGCGCGGCCGACGCGGGCGATCAACTGGGCAAAGGACGGATCGTCGTGAGCGATGCACCGCACGGCCCGGTGCACGATCGCGATACCGACACATCGGCACCCAATGATTCGACGATCGTGGTGACGGGCGATATCGACGCAAAACTGCCGGTCTATGAAGCCGCAGTAATCGATCAACTGGCGGGCAAAGGCTATGACATCTCGCATATCGCCAATCCCGCCCAATTGGTCGAAGTCATGATCAGCAACGACATTGTCGTGCCCGAAGAAGCGCCGCACAAACCCATCAGCGGCGAAATGAGCGTCGGTGTCAGCAACCGGGGATCGGGTTATGGTCTGGCGCTCGCGCTCGACCTGTCAAAACCGCGCAAGGCGATCATGGCCACCCGGATGGACGTGCGCATTCGCGACAAGGCGACCCGCCGCGTGCTGTGGGAAGGCTATGCGCAAGGGCAGTCGCGCACGACCGACAGCGGGATCGACGACACGCATATGGCCGGGCGCCTGGCGGTCGCGCTATTCGCCAGATTCCCCGACGGTAAAGTGGTGCAACCCGCCGACCTGCCAGCACCCCCGGGTGGCGCAGGCGAGTAAGAGTCTGAGTGCGAAACGCGCGCAAGAGCGTGTTTCGAAGTCGGTACCGGGATGGTACCGACGACCCGAAACGCAGGTTTCGGGTCAGACACTAATCCTTTCCCGCCGCAGGGGCGACGACTATAGCGATCTGATGAATGACACCCCGATCGTGATCGACGCCGCATTCGACAGCGGCAATATCGAAGTGCTGGCCATCGCGAGCACCCGCGCCGACCTGACCATCCGCCGCGATGCGCAGTCGCCGTTTTTCCAATGGTTCCATTTCCGCGTCGCGGGTGTGGCCGGACGTACGCTCGAACTGCGGCTGACCGGGCTGGCATCATCGGCCTATCCCGGTGGATGGCGCAACTATCACGCGGCGTGCAGCGAAGATCGCGCGTTCTGGGGCCGGGCACACAGCGATTACGATCCCGCAGTCGACGGCGGCACGCTGACAATCCGACACCAGCCGGTCGGCGATGTGTGCTGGTTTGCCTATTTCGCGCCCTATTCCTGGGAACGGCATCAGGATCTGGTCGCGCGCAGCGCAGCGGCGCCGGGCGTAACCCATCGCGTGCTGGGCCACAGTATCGAAGGCCGGTCGATCGACTGCCTGACATTGGGCCAGGGTGCGCGGCAAGTGTGGCTCTATGCCCGCCAACATCCGGGCGAATCGATGGCCGAATGGTGGATGGAGGGCGCGCTGGCGCTGCTGACCGATCCGACCGATCCACACGGCCGCGCGCTACGTCAGGCCTGCACATTCCACGTGGTGCCCAATGCCAATCCCGATGGATCGGTGCGCGGGCATTTGCGCACCAATGCGGCCGGGGTCAACCTGAACCGTGAATGGCACGAACCCAGTGCGGAACGATCGCCCGAAGTGTTGTCCATCCGCAATGCGATGGACGCGACCGGCGTTGATTTCGCGATGGACGTGCATGGCGATGAAGCGATCCCGCATGTGTTCGTCGCCGGGTTCGACGGCATTCCGTCCTGGCGCGAAGACCAGGGCGAAGGCTATCGCCGCTATCGCACGATCCTGGAACGCCGCACGCCTGATTTCCAGACAAAGCACGGATATCCGGCGGCGCGCCCCGGCACCGCCAATCTGACGATGTCGACCAACCAGGTGGCGCATCGGTTCGGCGCGGTTGCGATGACTCTGGAAATGCCGTTCAAGGACAACGATGACTTGC
>JAYTHT010000144.1:0-1638 GCA_043732365.1 Novosphingobium sp.
CGAGGACATCGTGCATCGCAAGCGCAGTGCCGAATTCGCCGTGCAGGCTGGCAACCGCAAGGTTGTGAACCAGTTCAGGATCATAATCGACGCCATCAAAACCAATTCTGTTCGATGTCGCGCAAGCGTCAGGCACCAAATAATTGTCATAGCCCATGTTGCCCGCCATGCGCACTGTCGTTTCGACGCAGAAATTCGTGAAATAGCCCACGGATACGAGCCGGTGGATGCCCCTGCGCCGCAATTCCAGTTCGAGTGTGGTTCCCACAAACCCGCTGTTTACATCCTTGCGGATCACCAATTCATCATGACGGGGAACAATCCCTTCCAGAAATTCGCCGCCGGGCGTTCCCAGCTTGAGCGGCGAAACCGCCTGACGCGAATCGTGCGCAGTGAAAATAACCGACAGACCTCTGCTGCGAAAGGCATCGATCAGCGTGTGAATATGACCTTCCGCACCCGGATTGTTGCGCCGGCCATCGGGTCCGCCCCAATGCTGCAATTCATTGATGCCCTTTTGCGCATCGATAACCAGCAATGCCGTGTCCGTACCAAATTTCCCGATCATCGTTTACTCCCCTTCGATATCATGTTGGAGGTGCCTGCATCGGCCCCGCTACTGGCCGTTGATGCACAAGTCGTCCTGCCCGGCGATCATCGTCCGCGCTGGAATATGGCTTTCGAACCACACTACCGACCGCGCAGCGAAGTCGATCGCCGCAGGAATCGCATGCACCCCGTGGCCCTCTTGCGGATAGCGCACCACGAATGACATCACGCCATTTTCCAGCAGCGCGTTATGAAACTGCATTGCTTCTTCGGGCGGCGTGCACCGATCGAGGTCACCGCACACGAGCAGCGTCGGTGTCTTGCTGCGGTGGGCCTGCAGCAGCGGGCTGCGCGTATAATAGGAGCCTGACAAGTTCGTATAATGGTCCTGCAGGAACAGAGAGTCGAATTGCGGGATATTGCCGAGCAAGTGGTGGCTGACATGGTTCGTCGCCGGCCCGACCGAAATGGCCGCGCCGAACCGATTGTCCCGGGTCGTAAGCCAGCACGTCATGAACCCGCCGTAGCTGAGACCCGTCACGCCCAGGCGCGACGGGTCGGCAGTCCCCGAATTGACGAGATAGTCGATGCCGGACAGGAAATCATCCGTATCGGCCCCACCCACATCGCCCACCACTTGCGCCGCGAAGGCCTGGCCTCGCCCCGAACTGCCGCGTGGGTTGGGAAGAAAGATCGCATAGCCCCGACGAAGCAGCATCACCGCCGCGGCCGATCGACCGAGCCAATAGGGTCGCCAGTGCAGCACCGGTCCGCCATGCACCTCCAGGATCGTCGCATAGGGCGGTTGGCCATGCGGCTTGAGCAACCAGCCCTCGATCTCCAGGCCGTCAGGCGCCTGCCACCTGACCGCGAGCGCGCCAGCACATGCATCGCTAGGACAGGCTTTACCGGGCATCGCTGGCGCGACCTGCAAAGCACCGCCACGCACCGTCGCGATGCGGGGGCGGTCAACGAACGTTTCGCACACAAAGGCAAAGTCGTCCGGTTGTTCCAGCCCCAGCACCGTTGCGTAAATCTGCGCCGTCGTGACCTCGGTGCTCTGCCAGAGTTCGTTGACCCGACCGTCGT
>JAYTHT010000145.1:0-5729 GCA_043732365.1 Novosphingobium sp.
GCCATCGACCGGCTGCAATTCGATGATCTGGCGCGTGAGGGTCACTTCGATCGGATCGTCGTGCCCGACGCGATAGAGCCGCAGGCCGACTTTAGTTCCTGGCGCGCCGCGCATCTGATCGACCGCTTCGTCGAGCGAACCACCGTAGATCAGCTTGCCATCCAGGTGCGTGATGAAATCACCGGCCTTGATCCCGGCCTTGTCGGCAGGACTGCCTTTGGTCGGCGCAATCACTTTGACCGCGCCATCGTCCATCGAAACGGTCAGGCCGAGGCCGCCATACGAACCCTCGGTCTGGGTCTTCAAATTGGTGAAATCACGCGCATCGAGATAGGCGCTATGCGGATCGAGCGTCGCCAGCATGCCGCTGATCGCGCCCTTCATCAGCTTGTTGTCGTCCACAGGATCGACATAGCTTTCCTTGATCCGGTCATAGACCGCGATCAGCTTGCCGAATTCGGGGCCCGACCGCGCATCGATCGCGGCGAGGCCCGTGGTCGCAACCGGCACCAGCGCAATTGCCACAGCCAGCGCGGAAACTCGAAGAGCAAGATTGAGGCGTTTCGCCATGAGAAGCTTTCAAAAATGGTCTGGCAAAAAGGGTCTGGTCGCGCACAGTTTGATCGCATACCGGGGGCGCACCAACGCAGACTTGTAAGCGCGCTGCGCCATGAATACCAGATAGACGATTGGGCGTAATGGTCGATAAAGCGCGCCTGACCCTATCAAGGATGCAGGAATTCCATCGGGTTGACCGGGCTGCCGTCCTTGCGCAATTCGACCATCACGCGCGGATGGCCGGGTTCAGCCACGCCCAGCGGCGCGCCCTGCACCACCGTTTCGCCCACCGCGACATCGATCCTGCCAAGGCCCGTGATGAGCGAGGACCAGCCGTTGTCATGCGCGATAATCACGATATGGGCATAGCCGTTGTACGGCCCGGCAAAGGCAATCCGCCCCGCTGCCGGCGCCACTGCCTGCGCCCCGCCCGCAGGCGCAAGCGTAATGCCATGTGCGGGCCCGGTCGTGCCGACTTCGCCAAATCCGCTCAGCAGGCGCCCGGCGACGGGCAGTATCCCGGTAAAACGTAACAGCGGGGGCCCGTTATTGCCCTGTTCGACCATCAACATGTGGCCGGGCACCATCTGGCCGGGCAACGCGCCCGCTGCGCTGATATTGGCCGGACGTGGCAGCGGCCCGGGCAGCGCGGCAAGCCGCCGGCCCAGCGTGTCGTCGCGTTCCAGTTGCGTCACCAGCGATGCCAGATCGCGCGTCTGTTCGGCCAGCGCCAATGCCCGATCGGCCTCGCGCCCGGCATCACCGGTGGCGGCGCGCGATGCAATGCGCTGACGGCTTTCGATCGCGACCAGGTCTTTTTGCCGGGCGCCGAGGTCGCGCTGGCTGGCCACCAGCCCCGCCGCCAGTGTTCGCGCCTGATCCTGCAATTGACGCCCGTGTGCGATTTCGGCGCGCAGCGCGGCAGTGCGTTGGGCCACTTCGGGCAGCATCGTTTCGAGCGTTGCACGCAACCAGACGGTTTCACGCAGCGATTCGGCGCGCATCAGGCTGAATGCCAGTGGCCGGCGCGCCATCATCTGCAATGCTGCGGTCAGCCGCACGAGGGGTTGTTCGCGCTGGGCAATGCCCGCGCGCAGATCGGCGCGATCACGATCGATCACCGCGATCCGCGCATGGGCCAGCGCGATTTCGGCCTCGGCCTGTTGAATGCGGGCGGCAATCGCGGCGGTTTCGCGCGCGGTGCGATCGGCGGCCTGGCTCGCGGTCGCCGCTTCGTGGTCCAATTTCGCGGCGCGCGTTTGCGCATCGGCCAATGCGTGGGTGGCCTGATTCAACGCAGAGCCCGCTTCGCCGCGATTGGCGTATGGCGCATCGAGCGCCAGTGCCGCGCCCGCCACGATCAACCCGGCGCCCAACACCAGCGCATGGAGCGATCTGATGCCCGATCTGGTCATGGCGCAACGATCAGCCTTCACGGTGATACGGATGGCCGGAAAGGATGCTGGTCGCGCGCCATAATTGTTCGACCAGCATGACCCGCGCCAGCATATGCGGCCAGGTCATTGGCCCGAACCCGAGCAGCACATCGGCCCGGTCACGCAAATCCTCGTCATGGCCGTCGGCGGCCCCGATCAGGAACCGCGCCTCTCGCACGCCATCATCGCGCCAGCGTTCGAGAAGCCGGGCAAATTCGCCCGAACCCAATTGCCGCCCGCGTTCATCGAGCACCACGGTCCGCAGCGCGCCCGTTGGCGTGGGCGGCAACGCGCCGCCGCGATCGGACAATTCGGTCATCTGCAACGCACCCAGCGGCCCGGTTGCGATACGCTTGGCATAGCGATCTATTATGTCCGCTTCTGGCGAACGGCCAATCCTGCCCCGAGCGATAACGTGCAATTGCATCGCCAGGCCTTAGCGCAGCACGGACGCCACAAGAATCCTTTGAATCAAGCTTCGCCCTGGTCGCCAAAGGCCCACATGCGCTCCAGATTGTAGAACGAGCGGACTTCGGGGCGGAACAGATGCACGACGATGTCGCCGGCATCGACCAGTACCCAATCGGCGGCGGGCAGGCCTTCGATCCGGACATGGCCAAAACCGCCATGCTTGATGCGTTCGGCCAGTTTCTGCGCCATCGCGGCGACCTGACGTGTCGAACGGCCCGAAGCAATCACCATATAATCGGCGATGCTGCTTTTGCCTTCGAGCGGGATCGAGACGATTTCCATTGCCTGGTCATCGTCAAGCGACTGCATCACAAGATCGTGCAGCGAGGTCGGTGCCGGGCGGGCAGCCGGGGGGGCGGTGCTGGCCTGCGCCAGGTTGGGTTGGACTTCGGTCATGGAGTAGTGATTGGCTCCGGAGTTGAAACTGGGGGTGATTAGGAAACTGGGGGTGATTAGGAAACTGGGGGTGAAATGGCGAATACGGCCCCTGCCACAGTTGGCGGGAACCGGTGAAAATGAACCCGATGCGTCAGGATCTTGCCCTGCGTGCCGAGTGTCGAACCGGGTGTTTCGTCAACATATCGCGCGATGGGACGGCAGTAATGCGGCGATGCCAATCCGGGTCGGCGGCACGAATGGCCGTGGCCGACATGGGATCGGGATCGAACTGCAACTGGTACAGCGCCGGAATGCTCCGCCTTGCGCCAAACCCGTCTTTTGCAAGACGTCCCTGCCCGTGCCGCCGGCGCCAGCGGCGCAGCCAGACCATGGCGGGGCTCGCCATAGCATGCGCATCATACCCTGGACGGGCGATAACTGCAATCGGCATCAGCCGGGCGATCCCGCGCCAGTCGCGCCAACGGTGAAACTGCGCCAGATTATCAGCCCCCATCAACCAGATAAAGCGAAACCGGGGGTAACGCCTGACCAGTTGCACCAGCGTGTCCACGGTATAACGCGTGCCCATTTCAGCCTCGATCGCGGTCACGCGAATCGGGGCACCACGCGCCGCCGCCAGCGCCGAGGCATAGCGCTGGGACAGGTCCGCCATGCCTTCGACCGGTTTGAGCACATTGCCAGGCGACACCAGCCACCATACTTCATCGAGCCCCAGCGCGCGCATGGCATGCACGCTGATCCGCCTGTGCGCGCCGTGGGCCGGATTGAAACTGCCGCCAAGCAGCCCGATCGTCTTGCCCCTGCCTGGCGGACTTGGCGTGGTCAGGAGATCAGAAATCTCGGGGGCGGATCTGGTCAGGGCCGGATCTGGCCGGTGCCACGCACCAGCCATTTGTACGTGGTAAGTCCTTCGACCGCGACCGGCCCGCGCGCATGCAACCGCCCGGTGGCAATGCCGATTTCCGCGCCCAGCCCGAATTCGCCACCATCGGCAAACTGGCTGGAGGCGTTGACCATCACGATCGCGCTATCGACATCGTGCAAAAACCGTTCGGCGACCACCGCATCGGCGGTGACAATCGCGTCAGTATGCCCCGAACCATGTGCCGCGATATGCGACAGCGCCGCATCGAGCCCATCGACGACTTTGACGCTGAGAATCGCATCAAGATATTCGGTATCCCAGTCCGCATCGGTCGCGAGCAGAATGCGCGGATCGATCGCGCGCGCACGCGCATCGCCGCGCAATTCGCAGCCGGCGTTCAACAGCGGTTCGACCAGGCCATGGGGATCGGGGTAACATGCATCGATCAGCAGTGTTTCCATTGCCCCGCAAATCCCGGTGCGGCGCAATTTGGCATTGTGCACAATTGCACTCGCCATCGCCGGATCGGCCGCGCGATCGACGAATGTGTGGTTATTGCCATCCAGATGCGCCAGCACCGGCACGCGCGCATCGGCCTGGACCCGCGCGACCAGGCTTTTACCGCCGCGCGGCACGATCATATCAATCAGGCCCGCCGCGCCCAGCATCGCACCAACCGCCGCGCGATCCTGTGTCGGCAGCAATTGCACTGCCGCCTCAGGCACGCCGCCGCTGACCAGCCCCGCGACCAGCGCGGTATGAATTGCGCGGTTCGAATGGACCGCTTCGCTCCCGCCGCGCAACAGCACGGCATTGCCCGCACGCACGCACAGCGCTGCCGCATCGGCGGTCACATTGGGGCGGCTTTCATAAATGATCCCGATCACGCCGATCGGAATGCGCACACGTTCCAGCACCATGCCATTGGGTCTGACGCTGCGTTCGATCACGGTGCCGGTCGGATCGGGCAGCACTGCAACATCGGCAACCGCAGCAGCCATCGCATCAAACCGCCCTTGATCGAGCCGCAACCGATCGAGCAAGGCGTCGGTCAGGCCATTGGCCTTGCCCGCCGCCATATCGCGCGCATTGGCCGCCAGGACGTCGGGCGCAGCGGCGCGCAGCGTGCCGGCCGCCAGCAGCAGCGCACGTTCGCGCTCAGCCGCTGGCATGCGCGCCAGCGTGCGTTGCGCATCGCGCGCCGCAATTGCCAGCCGATGGACGAGATCGGTCACGCTATCGGCCCCGGTTGCGCCAGCGGTTGCGCCAGCGGTTGCGCCAGCGGTTATGGCGGCGGATTCGATGATAGTAGCCATAAGGTCGCCCTATCATGCTCACGCAGGGCTGTCAGCCCCCGCGCCGAACGGTCGAGTCGCGCCCCGATTTGGTCGGTTTGGTTACGGGGTTCCATCCTGACGTATTCCGTTGACCGCTTGAACGGCACGGCCCACCGCTAAAATTGCTCCGCCCTAGTGCCCTGCAACCCTTTGCAGCCTAGGCGCGGGGCTCATTTGCCATTGCAAACCCTGTGGGGGCGGGGGCGGTGCCAAATCCGGATCGACGAAGATACAAAAGGTCGCCAGCTTGCCAGCTTATAATTCCACGACAACACGGGCCCGTCCGGGTCCCGCGCAAACGGGCTCGCCCGGGGCGCTGGCGCGGGTACGCGCCTGGACAAAGGCCCATGCGGCACGCTGGTTTCCGGAACGCGAATTTTTCATGCGGAGCGAGGGGCATGTCCGCTTCGTCCGCATCTCGACGCGGTTTCAGGCACGCATCGCGGGCGGTATCGGCGCGATGGCGCTGATCTGGGTCGGTGTGCTGGGCTGGGCACTGATCAGCCAGGTGTTTGCCGGCTCTGATCACCGATCGCTCCTCGAACGCGAAGCCGCTGTGGCCAATGCCGAAAGCCGCGTCACCCGTTATCACGCCAATCTCGTCACGGTCGCCGGCGATCTGAAACGGCGCCAGGATTTCCTGGAAAAAGCGGTTCAGAGCGT
>JAYTHT010000146.1:0-1634 GCA_043732365.1 Novosphingobium sp.
GCGGTCGCGTGGGGCTATGCCGGGCTCAATCCAAAGGACATGAACGACCGCATCGTTACGCCGTATTCGCGGACGTTGACGACCACGGTCAACGATATCGAGCACATCGAAAGCCAGTCGATGGTAGGCATCGGCATTGTTAAGATCTATTTCCAGCCGGGTACCAACATTGCCACTGCCAACGCGCAAGTCACCGCGATTTCGCAGTCGGCGCTGCGCCAGTTGCCGCCGGGCACGACCCCGCCGCTGATCATCAATTACAACGCATCGACGGTCCCGATCGTGCAATTGGCGCTGTCGGGCACCGGCATGACCGAACAGCAGCTGTTCGACATCGGGTTCAGCCAGATCCGCCCGCCGCTGGTCACTGTGCCCGGCCTTGCCATGCCGTTTCCATCGGGTGGCAAACAGCGCCAAATTCAGGTCGATCTCGACCCCGCCGCCTTGCAATCAAAAGGTCTTGCGGCGCAGGACGTGACCGACGCGATCGCCGCGCAGAACCAGATCAACCCCGCCGGTTTCGTCAAGATCGGGCCCACGCAATACAGCGTGTCGCTGAACAACGCGCCCGCATCGGTCGAGGCGTTGAACGATCTGCCGGTCAAAGTGATCGGCGGCGCAACGATTTACATGCGCGATGTCGCCCATGTCCGCGATGGATATCCGCCGCAGACCAATGTGGTCCATGTCAACGGGCGCCGTTCGGTGCTGTTGACCGTGCTCAAAAACGGGGCGACATCGACCCTGGCGATCATCGGCGGGATGAAAGAGAAACTGCCGCAAATCCTGGTCGGTCTGCCCGAAACACTAAAAGTCGCCACGGTCGGCGATCAGTCGATATTCGTGCGGGCGGCGGTCAGTGGCGTGATCCGCGAAGGCCTGATCGCGGCGGGCCTGACCAGTTTGATGATCCTGTTGTTCCTGGGTTCGGTACGATCGACGCTGATTATCGCGACATCGATCCCGCTGGCGGTGCTGGCGGCGATCGCGACGCTGTATGCCTTTGGCCAGACGCTTAACACGATGACGCTGGGCGGTCTGGCGCTCGCGGTCGGTCTGCTGGTCGATGAAGCGACAGTCACGATCGAAAACATCAACTGGCATCTCGAACAGGGCAAGGATGTGATCCCGGCAATCACCGATGGCGCGGCGCAGATCATCGTGCCGGCATTTGTATCGATGCTGTGTATCTGTATCGTGTTCGTGCCGATGTTTTTCCTGCCTGGTGTCGCGGGGTACCTGTTCGTACCGATGGCGCTGTCGGTGATTTTCGCAATGGTGTTCAGCTTTATCCTGTCTCGCACACTGGTGCCGACAATGGCGATGTATTTGCTGAAAAAGCACGATCCTGACAAACATAACGGGCCCACACCACGTGGCATCCTCGGGTATTTTGTCCGCTTTCAGCACGGCTTTGAAAAAGCCTTTGAAAAATTCCGCAATGGTTACATCGGCGTGTTGCGGCTGGCGCTGATCGGCCATGGACGGTTTGTTCTGGGCTTTCTGGCGGCGATGGTCGCGTCCTTGTTCCTGGTACCGTTCCTGGGCAGCAATTTCTTTCCGACGATCGATTCGGGCCAGATGCTGATGCATGTGCGCGTGCCGATGGGGTCGCGGATCGAGGAAACCGCCGC
>JAYTHT010000147.1:0-1625 GCA_043732365.1 Novosphingobium sp.
GCTATCGGACGAACAGACTTATGTCTAGACATGAACGTTGAAAGGGTTGTTGCCCGTTTCAAATAAGCTTATTGAAAAATAACACGCAACGCGGCGATATGTTCCGGCCCGATTCCGCAACAGCCGCCTAGAATAGTTGCCCCGGCATCGTACCACACCCGCGCAAATGCGGCATAGCCTGCCGGATCGAGATCTGCGCGGATATCAAGCAACGTCGAATTGGCCTCTGCGTCATCGCCCTGCGGCGGAAATGCGTTGGCATAAACACCGATAGCCAGGTCGCATGTGGCCCGGGCGACGCGCACCGCGTCGGCCATGACTTCGGGTTGGCTGCAATTGAACAGGATCGCGGTCGCCCCGATCCGTTGCGCCAGACGGGCCGCATCGGCGACGCTTTCCCCGGAACGCAATTGTGGATCCATTCCGACATGGTCATCATCGATTGTGAACGACAGCCACAATGGCTTTCCGGTGGGCGCGGTAAGTTCGCCAACGAGTTCGGCTTCGCTCAGTGAGGACAGCGTTTCTGCCTGCCAGTGATCCACAAAGGGCGCCAGCGCCGTGACCAGCACCGCCAGAATCGGCCGCGCCCGATCGATGTCGACCAGATCCGGGCGATATGAACCACACACCGGCGGCAGTGATCCGGCAACTGCCACTTTATGAGACGCCTTGTCGGCGACATCGCGTGCCAGCGATCCGGCCAGCGTTGCCCATTCAGCGCCGTGCGCGCCAAACCGGTATTCGCCAATGTGAAACGGCACGACCGCATAAGTGTTGGTGGTGATCACATCGGCGCCCGCGTCGACATAGCTTTGGTGCACGCGGGTGACGTATTCAGGGGCCTCGATGAGCGCGAGCGCGGACCATTCGGGCTGTTTGAACGGCGCGCCGATCCGCATGAGTTCGCGGCCCGTCCCGCCATCGAGCACTGTCATGGGCGTAGCGGCAGAATGGGTCACAATGAAAACTCCGATGGCGGGGCGTTGTTAATCGGAGTGCCGGTCGCCGGGGTCAAGCGCTGCGTGCAATCTGCATGGGTGGTGCCGGGCTGTTCCGATGTGGGCCAGCCCGGCAGCGATCATTGGTGATCGCGGTGATCTTTGTCGTTGTGCGGCGGTTGCGGTTGCGGTTGAGGCCGTGGCGGGGGCGGCGGCGCGGGCCGTGGTGATGGCGGCGGTGCTACTGCGTGGAACTGCGGCTGCGGCGGCGCAGCGCGGCCATAGTTCGGCGCAGGCTGGCTCTGTTGTTGATAGTGGGGTTGTGGCGGGGTGCGCGGTTGCTGCGGCGTATACTGCTGTGGCGCAGCGCGGTCATAGTTCGGCGCAGGCTGGCTCTGTTGTTGATAATGGGTTTGTGGCGGCGTGCGCGGTTGCGGCGGCGTATACTGCGGTGGCGCAGCACGGCCATAGTTCGGCGCATACTGGCCTTGGGGTGACGGCGAATACTGCTGTGGCGCAGCGCGGCCATAGTTTGGCGCATACTGGCCTTGCGGTGAGGGCGTATGTGTCTGTGGCGCGGCGTGGGAATAGCCCTGCGCGGGTGGTTGCTGCATCTGCCGGGGGGCCTGGCCGTTATGGGTCTGGGCCTGACCATTGGCGGGCGCGGCCTGGTACTGCCGCGGT
>JAYTHT010000148.1:0-1611 GCA_043732365.1 Novosphingobium sp.
GGGCACGCGGCCTTGCGCGGCAGCGACTTGTTCGCGCGTAATGCCCAAATGATCGACCGGCGGCAACGGCACGCCCAGCGCTTTGGCGGCAGCGTCCAGCGGCGTGTTTTTGGCCAACGCCGCCAGGACTTTGTCAGCCGCAGCAGCCGCGCCATCGGCACCATGCTGGCGAGTCCAGTCAGCCGCGACTTGGGCCTTGATTTCCGACAACGGCGCGGGCGCAGCGCCGCTGATCGAACCGACGTCATAGACCGCAAAACTGGCCCCCCCCGGCAGAGCCGCGATTTGCGGCATGCCCTCATGGTCCATTGCGAAGGCGGTCTGCATCAGCGGCAGCAATTGCGGGGGCAGCTTGGCCTCGGGCTTACCCGGTTCAGAGCCATCGGCAATAACCGGGTCGGTGGTCTGCACGGTCAGGCCATAGGTCTTTGCGACATCGGCCAGACTGATGCCGCCTTCGACTTTTTCGCCGATCTGCGTGGCAAGGTCGGTCAGCGCGGTCTTGTGCCGTTCGGTGCTCAGCGCGGTCACGATTTCGGCGCGTGCCTGATCGATCGTCTTGCCGGGCTTTTTGGTCACGGCATCGACGCGCGCCACGACCCAGCCGAGTTCGCCTTTGGCAGGCGTGATCATCTGGCCTTGGGCCGCCGCAAACACCGCATCGGCGACGGCTTTGGAACTGTCGATGGCAAATTTATCGCGCGTGGCATCGGTGATTTTGGCAGCGGACAGGCCTTTGGCCGTAGCCGCCGCTTCGATCGATTTTCCGCCCGATACTTCATTGGCAAAGGCGGTGGCGGCGGCCTGTGTCGGCAGGATGACCTGAGTAACCGACCGCAATTCAGCCGACGCGTAAAGCGCGGCATTGGCGGCATAACGCTTGCGAATATCGGCGTCGGTTGGTTCCGGCACAGCTTTGAGCGAGGCGATGTCGATCACGGCATAGCGGATCGTGCGGCGCTCTGGCCGGTTATACCGGGCGATCTGGGATTTGTAGAAATCGCCGATCTGGCCATCGGTTGGCGGGGCCTGTGGTGCAAACGCCGCCGACGGGATGAACAGCAAATTGCCGGTGCGCTTTTCCTTGACCAGTGCGGCATAGACCTGGGTCACGCCAGTCGGCATCAGCGCGCCCTCGGGCGCGCCGGCAAAGACCAGCCGGCTCATCTGCCCCTTGGCCAGGTCGTTGCGCACCAATTTGTCGGTCAATCCGCGCTGGGCCAGCAATTGATTATAGGCGTCCTGGCTGAATTTACCGTCGGGGCCCTGGAATGCGGGCAATTTGGCAATTTCGCTGTCGACCAGACGGTCGCTGATCGTCACGCCATATTTGCGACCCCATTCCCAACTGGCGGCGCGATCGATCAGCCCGGTGATGACATCCTCCAGCGCGCCTTGCGCCAAGTAATCCTTCATCGACAGTGTCGGTGAGCGCTGGCGCTGGCTGTCAAACGAGGCGCGTACGGTCTTTTCGAGTTCGGCCGGAGTGATCGTGGTGCCACCGACTTTGGCCACATTGTCCCCGCCCAGCATGTTGCCCCCGCCGATGCCGCCGATATCGGAACCGGCAAAGGCGAGTACAATCAGGACGAGAAACACAAGTCCGACAAC
>JAYTHT010000149.1:0-1611 GCA_043732365.1 Novosphingobium sp.
GGGCACGCGGCCTTGCGCGGCAGCGACTTGTTCGCGCGTAATGCCCAAATGATCGACCGGCGGCAACGGCACGCCCAGCGCTTTGGCGGCAGCGTCCAGTGGCGTGTTTTTGGCCATCGCCGCCAGAACTTTGTCAGCCGCAGCAGCCGCGCCATCGGCACCACGCTGGCGAGTCCAGTCAGCGGCGACTTGGGCCTTGATTTCGGACAAAGGCGCGGGCGCAGCGGCGCTGATCGAACCGACGTCATAGACCGCAAAACTGGCCCCACCCGGCAGAGCCGCGATTTGCGGCATGCCTTCATGGTCCATGGCAAAGGATGTCTGCAACAGCGGCAGCAGTTGCGGGGGCAGCTTGGCCTCGGGCTTGCCCGGTTCAGAGCCATCGGCGATAATCGGGTCGGTGGTTTGCACGGTCAGGCCATAAGTCTTTGCGACATCGGCCAGGCTGGTGCCGCCTTCGACTTTTTCGCCGATCCGCGTGGCAAGGTCGGTCAGCGCGGTCTTGTGCCGTTCGGTGCTCAGCGCGGACACAATTTCGGTGCGTGCCTGATCGATCGTCTTGCCGGGCTTTTTGGTCATGGCATCGACACGCGCCACGACCCAGCCAAGCGCGCCTTTGGCAGGCGTGATCGTCTGGCCCTGTGCGGTCGCAAACACGGCATCGGCAACGGTTTTGGAGCTGTCGATGGCAAATTTATCACGCGTGGCATCGGTTATTTTGGCAGCAGACAGGCCTTTGGCCGTAGCCGCCGCTTCGATCGATTTCCCGCCCGATACTTCGTTGGCAAATGCGGTGGCGGCGGCCTGCGTCGGCAGGATCACCTGGGTGACCGAGCGCAATTCAGCCGGCGCGTAGAGCGCGGCATTGGCGGCATAACGCTTGCGAATATCGGCGTCGGTTGGTTCCGGCACCGCTTTGAGCGAGGCGGTGTCGATCACCGCATAGCGGATCGTGCGGCGCTCTGGCCGGTTATACCGGGCGATCTGGGATTTGTAGAAATCGCCGATCTGGCCGTCGGTTGGTGGGGCCTGTGGTGCAAACGCAGCCGACGGGATGAACAACAAATTGCCAGTGCGCTTTTCCTTGACCAGTGCGGCATAGACCTGGGTCACGCCGGTCGGCATCAGCGCGCCCTCGGGCGCGCCGGCAAACACCAGCCGGCTCATCTGCCCTTTGGCCAGGTCGTTGCGCACCAATTTGTCGGTCAATCCGCGCTGGGCCAGCAATTGGTTATAGGCGTCCTGGCTGAATTTGCCGTCGGGGCCCTGGAATGCGGGCAATTTGGCAATTTCGCTGTCGACCAGCCGGTCGCTGATCGTCACGCCATATTTGCGGCCCCATTCCCAACTGGCGGCGCGATCGATCAGCCCGGTGATGACATCTTCCAGCGCGCCTTGCGCCAGGTAATCCTTCATCGACAGTGTCGGTGAGCGCTGGCGCTGGCTGTCAAACGAGGCGCGTACAGTCTTTTCGAGTTCGGCCGGCGTGATCGTGGTGCCACCGACTTTGGCGACATTGTCCCCGCCCAGCATGTTGCCCCCGCCGATGCCGCCGATATCGGAACCGGCAAAGGCGAGTACAATCAGGACGAGAAACACAAGTCCGACAAC
>JAYTHT010000150.1:0-16576 GCA_043732365.1 Novosphingobium sp.
TGTAGTGAGGAAATGTTGGTGTTGATTACACTCATGGTTGGTCTCCGGATGTTTGCGTAAGGTTACGCGGTAGTGGGTGGGGGCCGGGTCCGTCTCATCGACCCAACTCTCACGGCAAAGATCGGCAAAATGCTGCCGGTTTTAAGCCCCCACCGGCCACGACTTGCCGGATCTACGCAGTTTCACTCAGGGCTGGCCCATGCCTTAAATTACCAGAACCTTTGCCGTTTTCGCGCGAAATGCTCCCAGCAAGATATGGTTAAAAACGGGGCAGCAAGACATGGCGCGCGAACAGACAGGACTGCAGATTTCAGCACCGGCGAAATCCGCGCATAGCCCGCTGGTACAGCGCGCGGCGGCGGTGATCGGCACAGCGGGCCCGCTTTCGCCGGTCTTTTTGCTCGACGCGCACGAAATTACACCGATCCCATTGCCATTGGCGCGCACGGTGCGCTTGGCTCGCGGTGATCGCCCGACGATCAGGCGGGGCCCGGGCGATTGCTACACGCTCGCCTATGCCGATGGCGCGGGCGAGGCGGCGTTGGCCGCATTGGTCGCCTGCGCCATGCCCGCTGGCAGCCCGGTTGCCGCCGATCCTGAAAGCTTGTCGGTGCTCGCGCTGGCCGAACGGATTGCCGCCAGCGACATTCCGGTGCTGATCAACGGCCCGACCGGCACCGGCAAGGAAGTGCTCAGCCACTTTATTCACGACCGTTCGGCGCGCGCGAACAAGCCGTTCATCGCGATCAATTGCGCCGCGATGCCCGAAACCATGCTGGAGGCGATGCTGTTCGGCCACCAAAAAGGCGCGTTCACCGGCGCCAATGCCGCGGCCGAGGGATTCTTTCGCGCGGCGCACGGTGGCACGCTGCTGCTCGACGAAATCGCCGAAATGCCGCTGTCGCTGCAATCCAAACTGTTGCGCGCGTTGCAGGAACGCGAAGTCGTGCCGATCGGCGCCACCCAACCCATCAAAATCGATGTGCGCGTAATTGCCTGTGTCAACCGCGATCTGCCGGTCGAAGTCGATCAAGGCCGGTTCCGTGCCGACCTTTATTACCGCCTCAATGTCTTTCCGTTGATGCTGCGCCCGCTGTGCGAACGGCCCGACGATATTGCACCGCTCGCATTCACAATGATGCTGCGCCATGTGCCGCCTGCCGCAGCCATCCCGTGGATCGGTGAGGCCGCCATTGACATGCTGGCCAATCACCCCTGGCCGGGCAATGTCCGCGAACTGGAAAACGTGGTGCGCCGCGCACTGCTGCTGGCAGGGGACGCCGCCGAAATCGGCCCGCACCATATCGTGTTTGACCGCGCCGTGCGCGCCGCAGGCGATACAACCACGGCCGATCCCGTATTGGCCGCCGGCAGCGGCGCGCGCCTGTCGAACATCGTGCAATTGTCAGAGGCGCGCGCGATCCTGGCCACGCTCGATGCCTGCGGCGGCAGCCGGATCGCCGCCGCACGCCAATTGGGGATCAGCGAACGCACGTTGCGCTATCGCCTCGCCTCGTTCCGCGAAGCTGGCATTGCCGTGGCAGGAGGTCGCAGATGAGCGGCATTTCCGGCATCGGCGCGACGGCGGGTGTCCATGACATCATGAACCTGCGTCAGCAGATCATCGACCGCAGCCAGGCGCTGCAACAAGTGCGCTCCGGCGATCCCGCAAGCGGGGTAGCGCCGACCGAAAACTCGGCCAGTTCGTTCACTGGCGCGCTGAAATCCGCGCTTGAAAACGTCAACCAGACCCAGAACCATGCCGATGCGATAACCGGTGCCTATGAAACCGGGCAGGTCACCGACATCGCGCAAGTGATGCTGGCTCGCCAGCAATCGAGCGTCGCTTTCGAAGCCACGCTGCAAGTGCGCAACAAACTGCTGTCCGCGTACCAGGACATCATGAAGCTGGGTGTGTAATCCGTTATGGCCGATTCAACTCCAGGCACTTCATTGCTGGCGCCGTTTACCGAGACCGGCGGTGGCAGCATGCCCGCCCGGCTGGGCCAATTCATCAGCCAGGGACCGGTGCGTCGCGCGCTACCATGGTTTGCAGGCGTGGCCGCCGCCGGGCTGGCCGGGCTGCTGTGGCTGGAAATGGCGCCCGCGCCGCAACGCGTATTGTACACCACGCTGTCCGACAACGAACGCGCCACCGTTGTCGCCGCGCTCGACAAAGCGTCGATCCGTTATCAGATCAACAACCAGACCGGCGCAGTCACGGTCGGTGAAGATGATCTTTACAAGGCCCGCATGATCGCCGCCGCCGACGGCGCGCTCGCCACGCCCGAAACGGGCGAACAGATGATCGACAAGCTGCCGCTCGGCGCCAGTCGCACGGTCGAAGGCCAGCGCATGCAGGCCGCGCGCGAGCGCGAACTGGAACTGACGATCATGCAGATCGAAGGGGTCGAGGCCGCGCGCATCCATCTGGCCGAGCCGGAAAAATCGGCATTTGTGCGCGATAGCTCGCCGCCGACCGCATCGGTCATGGTCAAATTGGCCAAAGGGCGGCAATTATCCGCAAGCCAGGTCACCGCGATTATCAACCTGGTCGCCGGATCGGTCCCCGGGCTGTCGCTCGATGCGGTAAAAGTCGCCGATCAGCAAGGGCATCTGTTGTCGGCGGGGCAACCAGGCGACGCCGATCGTATTGAAATGCAGGCGCGGCTGGAAAGCCGATTGCGCGACCATGTCGAAACGCTGCTGACGCCCATCTTGGGCGCTGGCAATTTTTCCAGCGAGATCCAGCTCGATCTCGACATGGATCAACAGACCAGCGCGCGCGAAAGCTATGACAAACAAGGCGCGGTGCGCAGCGAAACGCAGACCGCATCGCAAACAGGTGCGGGTGGCGGCGGTGCCGTGGGTGTGCCGGGCATCTTGTCCAACACCCCGCCCCCCACAGCGCAACCATCGCCCGGCGCACCGACCGCAAACACCTCACCTGTCGCAAGTCCAGGCGGCGCACCATCATCCGCCCCGACCAACAACGACACGTCATCCACGCGCACGTATGAATTGGGCCGCGAAGTCGCCGTCACCAATGCCGGCCCGGGCAAGATCCGCCGTCTGTCAGTCGCGGTTGCGCTAAGCGCGGCAGCGATGGCCAAAGCCAAACCGGGTGAGATCGACCAGATCAAGCAACTGGTCAGCGCGGCTGTGGGCGCCGACCCGGCACGCGGCGATCAGATCGCGGTGGTGGTGCGCAATTTCCAGACGGTCACGATCGAACAGCCCAAATTCTGGGAAACTCCATGGTTTGCGATGGTCGTGCGCAACGCCGTGGCCCTGCTGGCGGTCCTGCTGACTTTGCTGCTGGGCGTGCGACCCCTGACCAGGGCGTTAAAACGCGATCCCGCTGCATCCGCCCAGGTGCGGGCATTACCTGGCCCGTCTGATAACGAAACCCCTGCCGGGGACGGATCGCGCCAGGGCACGGCGGCCGCCCAAATCCAGCAGTCCGGCGTGGTCGACCCCCAGCACTTGGGCAAACAAGTTGGCCTGGCCCAGCAATTGGTGCGCGAACAGCCCGATACCGCGATCGCCGCGCTGCGCCAGATGCTCAAAGACCCTGAAGCGGAGCCAGCGCAATGAGCGATCTTTCCCCGAGTGGGTTGAATGTAACCGATGCCGAACGCGCCGCCGTGATGATCATGTTGCTGGAGGATAGCCAGGCAGCCACGTTATTGGGCCAGCTCGATCCGGGTGAATTGCGACTGCTGGGTGAACGGATGTGCGCGCTCGGCGAAATCAGCCCGGCGGCAATAGCCGATGCAATTGGCCGGTTTATCGAAAAGTCCGAACGCATGGGTCTGATCGTGCACGACCGCGTCGGCCAGGTGCGCGACATGATGACCCGCGCGATTGGCGAGATCAAAACCGAAAGCCTGATGCAGCGGATCGCGCCCGAACAGCGCACCAATTCGCTGGAACTCGCGCGCTGGCTAACCCCGTTTGTGCTGGTGCCGCTGGTGCGCGATGAACATCCCCAGGCGATTGCGGTGCTGCTGGTGCAATTGGACGCCGATGTCGCAGCGGGCGTGCTGCATGGCCTGGCCGAAGAGATTCAGCCGCAAGTGGTGCAGCGCATCGCCACATTAGGCCGGGTTTCGCCCGATGCGATCGCCATGTTGGAAGACATGCTGGCACGTCGGATCACCGAACGCCACGGCCGCGCCGTGCTGACGATGGGCGGCCCGCGCGAAGCGGCAGACATTATCAACGCCGCCGCGCGTACCGTCGAGCGCCGGGTCATGCCCGAAATCGCCAAGCAGGACAAAGCGCTGGCCAAGGCGATTGAGAACGAGATGTTCAAATTCGAACATCTGTATGTGCTCGACGAAAAATCGATGGGCACGCTGTTGCGTGAAGTCGACAGCGACACGCTGATTTCTGCGCTGAAAGGCGCACCCGAAAACCACCGCGACGTGTTTTTCCGCGCGATGTCGGCGCGCGCCGCAGATGGCGTGCGCGATGAAATCGGCGCACGCGGCCGGATGAAAATGGCCGAAGTGCTTGAAGCGCAAAAGGCGATGATTACCGCCGCACGCCGGCTCGCCGCCGAAGGTGTGATCGTATTTGGCGCGGGCGACGACGATTATGTCTGAACGCGCATCGCTGGCCGCGCTGGCCGGGCGCAGTACCGGTTTTGCGCGCGATGCGCGATTTGCCGACATGGCCATCGAACCGGATGCGCCGTTCGATCCTGTTACCGAAGCCTATGCCCGCGGGTATGCGCAAGGCGCGCAGGACGGCACCAGCGCGGCGCATACCCGAATAGTGACCGACGACGCGGCGCGCCATCGCATCGAAACAGCGCTGGCGCAAATGGACACGACCGAGACCGAAGCGTTTGCGACACGCTTGAAAGACACCGTGCTGGCGCTATGCCACGCGGTGCTGGGCGACGCGGCGATTGCGGCCGACAATCTGGCCACCCGTGTCAAAACGGCCGCCGCAATGTTTAACCGCGCGACCGATGAACGCGTGATCCGGCTTCATCCCGAAGATCTGGCGCTGGTGCATGGGCGCCTGCCCGAAACATGGCATTGCGAACCCGATCCGCTGACAGAACGCGGCGCGGTCCGCGTTGAAACGGCCAATGGGGGGGTTGAGGATGGGCCCGCGCAATGGCGCGCCGCGCTCGATGAAGCCCTACGCGCGTGTTGAATCCGGTGTTTCGGATGCTCGACCGCCTGGCCCTGGCGCGGCCCGAAACCGGCCCGCGCCGCTATGGCGTGGTTTCGGCATGCGATGGGGGGTTGCTCGAAGTCAGCGGGCTGGCGCTGCCGATTGGCGCGCATTGTCGCATCGCGCACGGACGCGGCACGCTGTCGGCCGAAGCGATCGGGTTTCGCAACGGCCATACTTTGATGATGCTGCTCGGCGATCCGGTGCTGTTGCGTCCCGGCGCGCGCGTGCGTCCCGAGGGGCGCCCGGGCATGTTGCCGGTTGGCGATGCGTTTCTGGGTCGCGCGGTCGATGGCGAAGGTCATCCCATCGATGGCGGCGCGCCGATCGCATTTGGCGATGAATGGCCCGCTGGCGGCGTACGCACAAGCGCGCTTGATCGTGCGCCGGTGCGTTGCCCCTTCGATGTCGGGGTGCGTGCACTGAATGCGTTGACGACGCTTGGCGTGGGCCAGCGGGTCGGCATCATCGCGGGATCAGGCGTAGGCAAATCGGTGCTGCTCGACATGATTGCGCATGGGGCCGAGGCCGAAGTGATTGTCGTGGGCCTGATCGGTGAACGCGCTCGTGAAGTTTCGGACTTTGTCGAGCGCCATATGAAAGGTGCCAAGCGCGCGCGCAGCGTGATCATCGCGGTGCCCGCCGACCATGCGCCGAATTTGCGCATCCGCGGCGCGATGCTGGCCACCAGCATGGCCGAACATTTTCGCGGACAAGGCCGCCGGGTGCTGCTGATCATGGACAGCCTGACGCGCGTTGCGCATGCCGCGCGCGAGATTGGCCTGTTGTTGGGCGAACCCGGTGCGGCACGGGGCTATCCGCCGTCGGCGCTGGCGACGATTACCAAATTGGTCGAACGCGCGGGCAATTCGGCGGCAAGCGGGGGATCGATCACCGGGATTTACACCGTGCTGGCCGACGGCGACAACCAGGATGACCCGGTTGTGGATACCGCACGCGCCATTCTGGATGGCCATGTGGTGCTGTCGCGCGATCTGGCGCAACGTGGCCAATATCCTGCGATCGACATCGCCGCATCCTTGAGCCGGGTGATGAATGACATCGTCGATCCCGCGCATGCGCAATTGGCGCGGAGGTTCCGCGCCCTGGTCGCAACATACGAAGCCAACCGCGATCTCGTGCTGATGGGCGCCTACCGCCAGGGCACCGACGGGCAATTGGACCGCGCGATCGCGATGCACGACCGATTGACCGCGTTTCTGGCGCAACCGCAGGCGCAGATCGTGCCGTTATTACCCTGCATCACCCAATTGAGCGAATTGCTGGGCCATGAAGGCTGACCGGGCGCGGCTGGGCCGGTTGCAACGGCTGGAAAAACTGCGCGCAATTGCGCGGCACAACGCGCTGGCCGAAGCGGGGCGGGCCGAGACCCGGCTGGCCAATCTGGAAAACCTGCAACACCGCACCGTCGCGCTGATCACGAGCTATGCATTGCGCACCGATGCGCAATGCGGCGCAGATCTGGTGCGCCAGCGCATCTATCTGGGCGAATTGCAGCGCATGGTCGGGCGCAATGAAACCGATGTTGCGCGCGCCCGCGAACAGGCCGATGCGCGCGCCGCCGAAGCCGCGACCGCCGAACGCAGCCGCGCCGCCGTCGAAGACCGCGCCGAGGCTACCGCCCGGCGCATTGCCCGCCACCACAGCGCCGCCACGCTGCCGCTGGGTGCACGCAGTAACCGCAAATCGTAGCGCCGCGTCCTGAATTGGCACGCTTTTCGCTTAACCAACAATGCCACACGCCGGGAGCGCCTATTCCATGACCGTTTCAATCGCCGCCCCCGCCGCCTCGGCTGCATCCCATCGGACTACAACCCCGGCAGCGCTTGACCGCGCTGGCCTGGTCAATCCCGCGCCAAACCGCGATACTGGGGCTTCATCTCGGCCCAATACAGGCTTTGCATCGACATTGATGGCGCAACAGGCGCCCGCTTTGGCAACCGCGGCGCCATTCGCCACACCGGCAACCATAACGATCCCGGCGGCAAGACCCGGCAAGATTTTGCCGGTGGCCAATATGATCCTGGCTGCTGCTGGCCCAGGCCGTAGCGCCGTACCCGCGACCACCAGCGCCCTGGCCACGCGCGGAAAGACCGCGAAAGCCGTCGATAAAAGTGCCGCGACCAGCGACACTCCGACAGCGCCTGCGGTCACTAGAACACCGCCGCTGCAGGGTGTGCCGATTCAGGCTCCGACTATTCTGACCACATTGGTTCAAGCTGCCCAGGTGCAGCCTGCCGCAGCTACGGCTGCGCAAACTCAGAAGGCGCCCACGCCGACCACGGCCACATCTGTCACACCCACTTTGGCCGCACAAACACAGGCCACACCAATGCAGGCCGCGTTTGGTCAGGACACGCCCGTCACAGCGCCCCCGTTTGCGCAAGCCGGCCCTGTGACGGCATCTCTGTCAGATACGGACAATGCCCCCATGTCGCAGACGACCGCATCACCGGTTGCAACCCCCATCCCCGCCAGTACAGCCACAGACTCTGTGATCACCTCCGGGCTTGTATCGGACGTTGCCGGGCACGACGCGCCGTCAGGCCCGGCCTCAATGGCCGCCACGCCGAGCCGGATCGCCGCACTGGCCGCGCGCGCTGCGATCAGCGACGACCCGCTGGCATTTGCCGCCGTGCCGCCGGCAAATGCGGTAACAACCGGTGCCACACCGGTCGCGGTCACCTTGGCTGCATCCATCGCTGCGCCCGCCCACGCCGCCGCCACGCCGCCCACCGCGCAGCCGGCCGCCCAACATACCGCTGTCAAATCCAGCGAGCCCGTAACTCCCACATCGGCAAGCCCCGCCGCGCCCGTGCTTTATGCGGCCATGGCAACGGCAGCGCCCGCGACGTCGGAACTACATGCGCCTGCGGCTGCCGCCCCGACGCAAACCCCGACTGATTTTGCCACACTGGTCGATTCGATCGCCCGCGCCCGCGACGATAACCCGGGCGCCACCGCCGCGCCGGTCGGCGTGACGATGCAACATGCCGATTTCGGCCGCGTGTCGATGCAGTTTACCGCGCGCGATCAGGGCCTGGCCGTCACCATGCGCAGCGCCGACCCCGGCTTTGCCCCGGCGGTCGCCGCCGCGGCGGCCACGACCAGCAGCGCCGGTGCCGGCGATGCCCAAACCAACACCAGCCATGGCCAGGACACTGCGCACGCCAACCCGTCCGACCAACCGGCCGCCGATACGCCCCGCCAGACCAGCGGTGCGACACAGCCACATGCCGGTTCGGACCAGACCGCGCGCCACGGCGCGGGCCAAAATGCGGGCCAGAATGCGGGCCAGCGTGAGAGCCAGTCTGGCGGTCAGCCGCGCAACCAGCCGCGCCAGGCCAATCCAGCATCGATGCCGCAGTCTGGCAGCGATGCCGCCGACACTGCCGCGATATTTGCCTAAGGGGGCGCGTGACGCACGATGAGTGACAAAAAAGACAAAGAGGCCAAGGCCAACAAAAAGGGCAGTGGCGCGATGATCAAGATCATCGGCGCAGTCCTGCTGCTCGGCGTCGGCGGCGGCGGTGTGTTTGGCCTGGTCGCAACCGGCATGATCGGTGGTGGGACCAAAATCGCGATCAAGGAAGACAACCATCCCAAATTGATCAAAAAAGGCCAGTCCGACGCATTTGCGCCCGCCATCAAGGAAGGCGAAGGTGATGGTGGCAAAGGCGCCGATGGCGATGGTGGCAGCGAATACCGCACACTGTATTTCAGCTTTACCGACGATTTCACCTCGAATCTCAAAGGCACCGAATCATTGGTGCAATTGTCGATCGCCTGTTCGACCCACCGCGATTACCGTGTGGTGCTGTGGTTGAAAAAGCATGAGCTGGCGATCCGTTCGGCAATGCTTGCAGTCCTGGCCGATACCACCGACGATTCAATCCAGACCCCGCAAGGCAAAGAATCGCTGCAACGCCGGCTGACCCAGGCCATCAACAAAGTCCTGACCGATGACGAAGGGTTTGGCGGGGTCGACGCGGTCTATTTCAAGAACTTCATCATCCAATGAAACACGATTTCGACTTTGTCGCAGAGCGCGCATTGGCCCGGCACAGCCCGGCGTTGTTGCGCCCGGGCCCGGCCGAGGGCGAACTGCTGGCGGCGCTGGGCGCGGCATCGGGACGGCTGGCGCGATCGTTGCGCGGCGCCCTTGCGCGCCTGTGCGGCGTGGACATGCTCAATGTCGAAATCGCGCGACCGCACGAAGTCGCATTCGCGGATTTCGCCTCGGAAAACCTGTGCGCCTATAGCTTGTACAGCGCCACGACCGTCACCGACCGGCTGTTGAGCGCAATCGATGCCGAAGCGGTGTTGCGGCTGGTTGACCGCGCATTTGGTGGCCCGGGCGAAGCACCGCGCGTGATGCCGCGCGAATTGCCGATGTCGGCCGACCTGATGCTGGCGCGGATTGAAACGATTTTGGCCGCGCAATTGGGCGCGGCGCTGGGCAATGTCGCCACGCCGGGTCCGCCAAATGCGCGGCCGATCATCCACCCGCTGCGCCGCGATACCGACCTGGCCCAATTGCAACCGTTCGCCCGCTCAACCCGGCTGGCGGTCATCGACATCGCCATATCCGAAGGCACGCGCGCGCCCTGGCCGATCCGCTTTGCCCTGCCGTTGACCGCTCTGCCGATGCTGACCGGCATGGCCGGGCCGCCGGTCGTCGTGCGCGATCCGGCGCCTGCCTCAAACCCGGCCAACGAACCTTTCGCTGGCATGCCGCTGCGCCTGACCGCGCTGTTGGTCGATACTTGCCTGCCGCTGCATGTCGTGTCGCGGCTGGAACCGGGCCAGGTGCTCAATCTGCCGATCGCGCGGCAAGTGCCGCTGATCGCGGGGCGCCAGGGGATGGGGCAAACCATTGGCCATCCGATCGGCCACGGGACGATCGGTGCAATGGATGACCGTGTCGCAATCCAGATTACGCAGCTTTCCTGATCGCTTCGCGCGATCAGCCAGACCACCACAGAACTGAGGTACCGATGACTTTCACCCCACGCGGTTTCGACCTGATCAAGGATGTCGATGTGCGTCTGACCGTCGAACTCGGTCGAACGGACATGAAGCTGAAAGACGTGCTCGGCCTCACCAACGACAGCGTGGTCGTGCTCGATCGCATGACCGACGAACTGCTCGACGTGATGGTCAATGGCAAGCTGATTGCGCGTGGCGAAGTCGTTACGCAGGGCGACCGGTTTGGCCTGCGGATCGTCGAACTGGTCGGCCAGGATAGCGTGGCGCCGGAAGAACTGCGCCGCCGCCCGGCGCAGGACGGGGGTGCGCAGTGATGTGGTGGTATATCGTCAAATTGGTGGTCCTGCTGCCGCTGATCGGGCTGTTTGCCTGGGGCAGCTTGCGCCTGGCCAAACGGCTGGAGGGCCGCTTTGCGATGAGCGAAGGGCCATCGTCGGGATTGCGGATCGTTGAATCGCGGCTGTTGTCGCCGACGCTGCGGCTGGCGGTGATTGCATTTCATGACCGCGAGATTCTGGTGTCCACTTCAAAGCAGGGGCTGGTCTTGCTGGCCGAGGCCCCTGCCCGCGCGCCGCACACGGTTGGCCCCAATGCCTGAGCGCACTCCTGTGCCTCAGCGCACCCCAATGCCCGGGCGCACTCCTGTCTGGCGCGTGCTGGTCATCGCGCTGATGGTGCTGATGTCCACCGCCCTCGTCAGCGCTGCACATGCGCAAATCGCCAAAGCGGGCACCGCCGTGACCAGTGGCCTGGGCAGCGCTGGCATGAGCACTAGTACCAGCACTAGTACCAGCACTGGTACCAGCACTGGCACCGTCGCACCAACCGCCGCAAATGCCATGCCCGGCGCGCTTGACCGTGCATTCGGCGAATTGTCCGGCGCGCAAAGCAAAGGCAGCCTGGCGCTGTCGCTGCAATTGCTGCTGATCATGGGTCTGCTGACCATCCTGCCCAGCCTGTTGCTGATGATGACCAGTTTTACCCGCATCCTGATCGTGCTGTCGTTGCTGCGCCAGGCGCTCGGACTGCAACAGGCGCCGCCCAATCCGGTGCTGATCGGGCTGTCGCTGTTCCTGTCGCTGTTCATCATGGCGCCGACGCTCGACAAAGTGAACGCCAACGCAATCGCGCCCTATTCGGCGGGCACGATCAACGCCGAACAGGCGTTTGTGGCAGGCGGGCGCGAATTCCATACGTTCATGATCCGCCAGACGCGCCAGCGCGATCTGCTGATGTTTGCCGACATGGCCCATGCGCCGCGTTTTGCGAGCCAGGCCGACGTGCCGTTTTCGATCCTGCTGCCCGCATTCGTCACCAGCGAATTGAAAACTGCGTTCCAGATCGGGTTCATGCTGTTCCTGCCGTTCCTGGTGATCGACATCGTCGTGTCATCGGTTCTGATGAGCCTGGGCATGATGATGATGAGCCCGACGGTCGTGTCGCTGCCGTTCAAGCTGCTGCTGTTTGTGCTGGTCGATGGCTGGTCGTTGCTGATGGCCAGCCTGGCCCAGAGTTTTACATGATGGACGATACTGCAACCTTGCTGGCGCTGGCCGACCGCATGTTGTGGGTCGCGGCGCTGGCCGCCGTGCCCGTGCTGGCGGCCAATCTGGCGGTCGGGCTGGTCGTCGGGATTATCCAGGCGGCCACCTCGGTCAACGAACAGACGCTGACATTCGTGCCGAAACTGGCGGTGACCACGCTCGTGCTGGTCTTGCTGGGTGGGGCGATGCTGGCGCTCGCGGGCGATTTCCTGAAGGATATCATGGCGCAAATCGCGGTCATGTCGCGATGATCGGCATGGATTTCGGCTTTGGCTCCCTGGAGGCCGAATTCTGGCGGTTTGCGTTTGTGATGACGCGGATCGGCGCGGCGCTGTTTGCCGCACCGCTGTTTGGCGCGGCGGCAGTGACACCGCAAGTGCGCGTGATCGTGACCGGCGCCCTGGCGATATTCGTATGCGCCTGGACCCAGGTGATTGCACCGCCAGCGCTGCTCTCGCTGGGCGGAATGGTGATTGTGTCGGGCGAGATCGTCATCGGCCTGGCGATCGGATTTGTGATGCAACTGGCCTTTGCCGCGCCTCTGATCGCCGCCGAAATGATCGGCGCGAGCATGGGCATGGCGATCGCATCAACCGCCGACCCGATCAACGGCGCACATTCGGCGGTCTTGGGCCAGTATTTCAGCGTCGTGCTGACCGTGCTGTTTTTTGGCGTCGGCGCGCATCTCGACTGGATCAGCCTGCTGGTCGACAGTTATCGCACATTTCCCCCGGGCACCGCGTGGATGACACCCGACCGTCTCCACCTCATCGACCGGTTTGCGGGCGAAATGTTTGTGACCGGTCTGACGATTGCGTTGCCTGTCGTACTGTTGCTGCTGGTGGTGCAGATCGTGACCGGGATCATCGGCCGGTCGGCGCCCGCACTCAATCTGATGGCGCTGGGCCTGCCCGCCGGTGTGCTGGCGGGCATTGCCGCGCTGGTCGTCTCGGCGCCGCTGATCGGTGACCGGTTGACCGATCTGGCGCATACCGCCGTGGCGTATAGCGCCGCGCTGTTGAAGTAGGGGCAAGCGGCAATGGCCGACGACGGCGGCGAAAAAACCTTTGCCCCGACCGCGAAACGCAAACGCACCGCGATCGAGAGCGGTGACGTCCTGCGGTCGCGCGAATTGACGATCGCGACGGGCACGCTGGTCGGCGTCATCTGGCTGATCGTGGCGGGCCCATGGGTGATGCGCGGGCTGACCAAAGCGATGCGGCTGGGGTTCGTCTGGAACCACGATACGCTCGACCGGTTCGACCCCGGCGCAATGCTGGTCGCTGCGGTTGGCTGCGCGCTACCGCCCGTGCTGGTGCTGGGCCTGAGCGTGCTGGCGGCATCTTTGTTTGTGCAATTGGGGCTTGGCGATGGCGCATTTGTGGCGGGCAATCTGGCACCAAAGGCATCGCGGCTGTCCCCTGCCAAGGGCCTGTCGCGGATGTTCGGGATGCAGGGCCTGATCGAAATCGGCAAAGGCCTGGCCAAACTTACGTTGCTTGGCACGCTGACCTTTGTCTGGTTTCGATCGCGGCTGGCGGCGCTGGTCGGGCTGGGAGCGGGGCAATTGCATGTTCAGCTCAGCTTTGCGTGGAACGCGCTGACCATCTTGCTGATCTATCTCTCAGTCGGGCTGTTGCTGATCGCGCTCAGCGATTTTCCGATCCAATGGGTGCGGCGCCAGGCGCGCCTGCGCATGAGCCACCAGGAAATCCGCGACGAACACAAGGAAGCCGAGGGCAGTCCGCAAGCCAAACAAGCACTGCGCCGCCGCCAGCGCGCGGTCGCCAAAGGATCGGTGCGCAAGGCTATCCAGGAGGCGCACTTTGTCATCACCAACCCAACCCATTTTGCCGTCGCGATGAGCTATGACCCCGACATCGCGCCTGCGCCGATCGTGCTGGGTAAAGGGCGCGGCGAAACCGCCATGGCGATGCGCGAACTGGCCGCAGAATTCGGTGTACCCGTGCTGGAATACCCGGCACTCGCGCGGTCGGTCTATTACACCACGCGCGAAAATCAGGTCATCCGCGAAGAACTGTATGTTGCAGTCGCCGCAGTGCTGGCGTTTGTGCTTAGTCTCAAGCGCGGCGAGAGCCCGCCCGCACCGCGTGTCGAAGTGCCGATATCGGTGCGGTTCGACACAGAGGGGAATGCCGAAATCAGCGCCGCGTGATTCGGCCCTCTACAAACCCTTAACCCGGCACTCGATCGGTCGTCCTTTCGCGTATGACCACCGTTTCATCAACCAGCTCGACCGCGGCCGCCGCAACCACCGCGTCCACGGCAGCGGCCAGCACGTCGTCAACGAAGACCGGCAGCGCGACGCAGGCGCTGCTGACCGAACTGGGCGTCAGCGGCAATATCAACGCCAGCAACCTGGCGGATGAACTGTCGGTCGCCGAATATTCGGGCCAGGTCGATCAGCTGAACGGCCGCAACACGTCGCTAGCTACGCAGATTTCGGATTCGTCGTCGCTGATGAACATGGTGTCCACGCTATCGACCTCGCTCAATACGCTGATCAGCGCCGGCAGCCTGTCGTCACAGCCGCAAATCGCCAACAGCGCGGTCGCCACGGTCAGCGCCGGCACCGTCAGCGGTAGTGGTACCGCCAGCCTGGAAGTCGATCAACTGGCGCAAGGCCAGACCGTGGCCAGCCCGACGATTGCCCCATCGACCGCTGGCAAACTGGGTTCGGGCAGGCTGACCTTTACCCTGGGCACAATTTCAGGATCGACGTTCACTGCGCGCAGTGCCAGCGCGATCACGGTCAACATCGCGTCGGGTGATACGCTGGCCCAGGTTGCCAGCGCGATCAACTATTCGGGCGCGGGGGTCAGCGCTTATGTCGCGACCAATTCCACCGGCCAGCAGCTCGTCCTTACCGGGCCGCAAGGCGCCGCAAACGCTTTTACGATCAGCGCCGATGAAAGTTCAACAGACCCCGGTCTGGCGCGATTCGCGTATAACCCGACCAGCACGCCGGGCAGCAGCAGTTCCTCGACCGCTGGCGGCGCCACGCTGGCCGAGGCCGCGACCGACGCCAGTTACATCCTGAACGGCGTGTCACGCACGGCCACGTCGAATTCGATCACCGATGCCGCGCCGGGTATCTCGCTCAATCTGACCGGGACCAACGTCGGCAGTTCGACCGCGATCAGCTTTACCAGCCCGACCAGCGCGATCGGCACCGCGATGAATGATCTGGTGACCGCGCTCAATTCGATTGTCAGCGGGTTGAACGCCGACACCGCCACTGGGGCCGCGCTCAACAACAATCCGGGCGCGCGCGCCATGACACGCGCACTGTCTGCGCTCAGTTCGGCCACGGTAATGCCCGACGCCACCACCGGGCAGCCCGCGACGCTGGGTGACCTGGGCCTGACCACCAACAAGGACGGCACGTTCACGCTCGATTCGACCGTGCTCAACAAAGCAATAAGCACCAATTCCAGCGCGGTGACAGCTATGTTTACCACCGGCGTCAATGGCGTCTATACCGCGATCTATAACCTGTCGCAGATGGTCGGCGACCCCACCAACCCCAATTCGCTGGCCGGATCGAACGCAGACCTGACAATCCAGCAAACCGCGAACACGACCAAGTTGGGCAAGATCGCAACCGAACAGGCCGCATTGCGCAAAACGCTGTTGAACCAGTTTTCGGCGCTGAACGCCACGGTTACGGCGGACAAGTCCACCCAATCGTTCCTGACTCAACAAGTTGCGCTGTGGACCAACAGCACCAGCACGACAGGCCATTGAGATGTTGCTCAGACGCGATCCTTCCGAAGCGTACCGCCGGGTCGATTTCGACGCCCGTGTCAAAGGCGCCGATGCGCGCCAACTGGTTGATTTATGCCTGGAACAAGTCGCCGGATCGGTGGGCCGCGCAATTCATGCCAGCGGACGCGGTGACAATGGCGCCAAAAGCGCCGCGCTGACCCGCGCGATTGCCGCGCTGACCGCGTTGCAGATGGGGGTCGATCCCGGTGCCCAGACCGGCCAGGCGCTGTTGCAGCTTTACGCAGCGGCGCGCACCACGATCCTGGACAGCGTGCTGGCGTTCAATCCGGGAAGCCTGACGCAGATCAGGCAGGATTTCATCGAAATCCGCACGGCCATGCTGGGGGCAGTACCCGCGTCTTGATCGCGTTTTGCACGATCAAGCGATCGCGCAGCGGCTGATCGTGGTTTGCGCGAGAGTCTTTGATTTTGCGTGATTTAATGCGAAAAACGGGTACCGGTTTTTCGCATTGCGCTCTAGCCGATCGCGCAGCGACCAAGCACGGCGGCGCCCAATTCGGTCAGCGGCACTTCATGACTGGCCGCATCTAGCGCAATCACGGCCTCGGGCGTTTCGCTGACCAGCGCTGTCTGACGATCCTGCACAAATGTTTCGCTGCCCGCTTCGCGTAACAAGCGCAGGCCGCGCGCGCCATCGCTCCCCATGCCGGTCAACACCGTGCCGACCGCCGGAATGGCGCCCCGTGCGATCGATCCAAACAGCACGTTGGCCGATGGCCGCGCACCGTCGACCGGATCGCGCGCCATCAGGCGCAGGCGCGGCGGCTGACCCGGCTCGACGACGACATGGGTATCGGGGTGCGCGGCGATGTGGATCGTCCCCGGGGTCAGCGCTGCGCCATCTTTTGCCGCGCGAACATGGCATTTGAGCATGTCGTTCAGTCGCGCGATAAAGGTTTCCACCAGCATCGGTTCGGCCTGCAGGCACACAATCGTGGGCGGGCAATTGCCGGGAAAATGCGCCAGCATCGTTGTCAGCGCGTCGATACCGCCCATCGAGGCGCTGATCGCGGCCAGAT
>JAYTHT010000151.1:0-5629 GCA_043732365.1 Novosphingobium sp.
CCGATCCGCGCGCTTTCGTCCATGACCGGGCCCAACACACGATCGTTGGCGATCAACGCGGCGATCGGCATGTATGATGACGACAGCTGTTTCGACACGACGATGATGTCGGGGCGGATGCCATATGTATCGCAACCAAACATATTGCCTGTCCGGCCAAAGCCACAAATCACTTCATCGGCGACCAGCAGGATGTCGTATTTTGCCAGCACCGCCTGGATTTTTTCCCAATACGTCGCCGGCGGCACGACCACACCGCCCGCACCCATCATCGGCTCGCCCCAGAATGCGGCGATCGTGTCGGGCCCTTCGGCCAGGATCATCGCCTCCAACTCGTCCGCGCGGCGTGTGGCAAACGCCTCCTCGCTTTCACCGGGCAGTCCGTCGCGCCAGTAATGCGGCGATCCGGTGTGCAACACACCCGCAATCGGCAAATCAAACGAGCGATGATTGTTGGGCAATCCGGTCAGGCTGGCCGAGGCAAGCGTCACGCCGTGATAGCCGCGCATCCGCGAAATCAGTTTCTTTTTTTCAGGCTTGCCCAGCGCGTTCGACCGATACCAGATCAGCTTTATTGCGCTGTCATTGGCTTCGGACCCCGAATTGCAGAAATACGCCTTGCTCATCCCGCCCGGCGTCAAATGCGACGTCATCGCGACCAGCTTTTCCGCCAGGTCGATCACGGGGCCATGCGCCTTGTGCGTAAACGTATGATAATAAGGCAACTTGCGCATCTGAGCGGCGGCGACATCGGCCAACCGCGTTTCGCTGAACCCCAGTCCCGCGCTCCACAACCCGGACATCGCTTCGATATAGCGGCGTCCCTCGGCATCGAACACGTAAATGCCCTCACCCCGGTCGATCACCAGCGGCCCGACGTTTTCGTGCAGCCGGCCATTGGTATAGCCATGCAAGTGAAAGCGCACGTCGCGCGCTTCGGCGGAATTGGGGGTTTCGGCTGATGCCGCTGCGGGCTGGATTTCAATGGTTTCGCTCATGCGCCCATCATGGCGCAAAACCCCGCAAGTTGGCTATGCCCAATCTGATTGTTTTTGTGGCGCCCTCCCACCCGCGATGAAATCGCACCGATAAATCCTGGTCATACTTTAACCTCGGGCCAGACCGGCCGTTCCAGTTCGAACAAATCCGTTCCGCGCGCATACCAGCCGCCGCCATGAACGCGGCCGATCAGGTGCATCGCCGGGGTGTCGATGCGGCGGGTGGCAGGGTCGTAGAATTCGTCGCGGACGTGGAAATGCAGGACTTCGCCGATGACCAGGGTAGTGGTGCCAATTTCCAATATCTGGTGCACGCGGCATTCCATCGCTACGGGCGCGGTCGCGATGCGCGGCGGCGCGATTACGATCGACGGCGCGGTTTCGAGGCCAGCCAGCGTGATTTCGTCGATTTCGGGCGGAGCGTCGATGCATGTCAGGTTCATCGCCAGAGCATCGGATTCACCAACAAGATTGACCACAAATTCGCCCGATTCCAGCACGTTGTTTGCGCTGTCCTTGTGCGTGCCATCGGGCCGCCGCATCATCCCGATCACCACGATCGGCGGCGCAGCGCCCATCATGTTGAAAAAACTGTAAGGCGCGGCGTTGCGTGCGCCCATCGCCGACTGGCTGGTGACCCAGGCGATCGGGCGCGGGGTGATCGCCGATGCCATCAGGCGATAGCGATCGGCGGCGGGCATGGCGGAAAAATCGAAATGCATCGGAGAAATACCTGTGCGAGCCGGGTTTGAATTTGGAAATAGGCACGTCGTCCCGCGAAGTCATCTCCCACACATTGCCCCGGCGGACGCTTGACAGCGGCTTCGCCCCGCGCTCCCTCTTGGGCAGGACATAATGGGAAAGGCTTGAGATGGGCTACGGTTGCAAACTTGGTATGGCATTTGCCGGGATGCTGCTGGCGATCCCGGCGCATGCCGATCCTGCGTCCGGCTGGCGCGCGGGTCTAGACACGTTTGCCCATCACCATTTCCGTCACCCGGCGTGGGGCTGGCAACACAGCCGGCGCGATTACGAAGTGGCGCGCGATCTGGCGCGTGCCGATCATGTCGCGGTCGATGACGACGTGCTGTTCGCCGCCGCCTATATCCATGACATTGCCGGGTTTGCGCCGTGGGAAGACAAGGATTTCAGCCACGACCATTCCGATGTCGGCGCCGCAAAACTGGGCGAAGTGCTGACCGGGCTGGGCTTTCCGGCGGCCAAGATCGATGCGGTGCGCGAAGCAACGCGCACCCACATGTACTATCGCAAGGCGGTATCGCCCGAGGCAATTTATATCCACGATGCCGACGCGCTCGACTGGCTGGGCGCGATCGGCATCGCGCGCATTCTGGCCACCGTTGAACACGGTAACCCGCCGCCCGAAAAGCCCGACCCGGAATCCGCGCGTGACCTGCCCGCCGCCATCGCCGAAATCGAACAGAACCTGAAAGACGTGCCCGCAGGCGTGCAAACCCCCGCCGCCCGCGCTCGCATGCCCGCCCTGATCGCCGAAGCTCGCGTTTTCCTGGTCGAGCTAAAAGCCGAATCCGACGGTGGTGCCGCGCTTTAAATCCCCCCCCCCGGGGGCCGGAAAGGCCCGAAACAATCCCCAGGGGCCGGGAAGGCCCAAAATCATCCCCGCCCGCGGTACCCGGCAACACCCTGATCCGGCACCCACAATCCATCAGGCGCCGGCCCCGACTGCCAGAACACATCGATCGGGATACCCCCGCGTGGATACCAATACCCGCCAATCCGCAACCAGCGCGGTGCCATTTCGTCAAACAGCCGCTGACCGATACCCACCGTCACATCTTCGTGAAACCCGGCATGGTTGCGAAACGCGCCCAAAAACAGTTTCAGCGATTTCGATTCGACGATCCGGTCGCCCGGCGCATAGTCGAGTACCAGATGCGCAAAATCAGGCTGCCCCGTCACCGGGCACAACGACGTAAATTCGGGCGCGGCAAAGCGCACGCAATACAGCGATCCGGTGCGCGGATTGGGCACATAGTCGAGCACCGCCGCCTCTGGCGAGGCAGGCAGCGCGCTCGGTTGGCCCAGATACAGGGGTTTGAGGTCGGACATGGGTATCATCCTTTCGATTACCCGCGCTTTGCCGCGCAAGTGGCGGCGGGGCAAGTGTCGCATCAGGGCAAGTGTTCGCGCGGGGCTGGGGTTGGCTCGGGGCTGGGGTTGGCTCGGGACAACCATGACCGCCGATTGTGCAATCTCCTCGACGCTGCCTACAGGCTTGGTTAAGCAAAGCGGCCTAATATGATATTTCGCATTTGGGCTGGAGTTTGATTGGAATGGATTCGCTGGTCAGTACCGCATGGCTTGCCACAGAAATGGGCGCGACAGATCTGCGTGTGGTCGATGCCAGCGCGTTCCTGCCCGAACACCAGCGCAATCCCGGCCTGGAATACGAGGCTTGCCATATCCCCGGCGCGGTGTTCATGGATCTCGACGATCTGGTCGATACCGCCGCACCATTTGCCAACACGCTGCCTCCGGCCGAAAAATTCGCTAGCCGGATGCAAAGCCTGGGTCTGGGCGATGGCAGCCGGATCGTGATCTATGACGACAGCCCCATCCATTCGGCGACGCGCGCGTGGTTTATGTTCACGCAGTTTGGCGCGCAAAATATCGCGCTGCTCGATGGCGGGATTGCCAAATGGAAAGCTGAAGGGCGCCCGTGTGCCCAAGGCCACGAACACTTGCGCCACCGCCATTTCACGGTGTGGAGCGATGATCGCCAGGTCCGCAGCAAAGCGCAAATGCTGGCCAATCTGGACAGCCATGCCGAACAGGTCGTCGATGCGCGCGGCGCCGGGCGTTATACCGGCGATGTCGCCGAAACCCGCCCGGGCCTTGCCTCTGGCCATATCCCCGGCGCGCGCAATCTGCCTTATGCCAGCTTGTTTGCCGCCGACGGCACCTGGAAGACATCCGATGCCTTGCGCGCGGCGTTTGCCGCCGCCGGGGTCGACCTTCACAAGCCGCTGATCGCGTCATGCGGGTCCGGGATGACCGCCAATGTCGTGCTGTTTGCCGCGCATCTGCTCGGCAAGGATGACTTTGCGTTGTACGACGGCAGTTGGGCAGAATGGGGCGCAGATCCTTCGCTGCCGGTTGAAACCGGCCCCGCCAGATAGCCATCTCCCCGCCAGATAGCACGCCCGGTTGTCTTTGGCGCCCATTCCTGCTTTGACCAAACCGATGAACCGCAACGACGACAACGATTTCGGTCCTGGCACACGGGTAACTGCCGCAGGGCGCCGCGACGAATGGACCGGCACACCCGGCCACCCCGGCGCCGTGGTCAACCCACCGGTCTGGCGCGCCAGTACGCATCTTTATCCCGACATGGCCGCATTGCGCGCGGACCCCGCCAATGAAGATGGCAATTTCTTTTATGGCCGGCGGGGTTCCCCCACCCAATGGGCACTGGCCGACGCGCTGACCGGGCTGGAGCCGAACGCGGTGGGCACGGTGCTGTATCCGTCAGGCGTGGCGGCGATTGCGGGCGCATTGCTGACCGTGTTGCGGCCCGGCGAAGTTTTGTTGATGACCGACAATGCCTATGAACCCAGCCGCAGCATGGCGCGGGGGTTGCTGCACGATTTCGGGATAGAAACGCGCTGGTTCAATCCGGCCGATCCCGCCGCGATGGTCGCCGCGATTTGCCCGCGCACGCGCGCGGTGCTGCTGGAAAACCCGGGCAGCCTGACCATCGACGTGGTCGATGTGCCCCGCCTGGCGCAGATCGCGCGCGATCACAATGTGGTCAGCGTGCTCGACAACACCTGGGCATCGTCGCTCGGCTTTGCCGCGCTGCGCCACGGCATCGACATTTCGGTGATGAGCCTGACCAAACATGTCGGCGGACATTCGGATGCGATGATGGGATCGGCCAGCGCGGGCGCGGACTGGTATCGCAAATTGCGGTTGCGCGCGCAGGGGCTGGGGCTTGTCGTATCGCCCGACGATGCCGCGCTGATGCTGCGCGGCCTGCGCACGATGGACATTCGCCTGCAACGCACCACCGCGACGGCCTTGGCGCTGGCGCAATGGCTGGCGATGCAGCCGCAGGTCGCGCATGTCCTGTGCCCGATGTTGCCCGGCGCACCGGGACATGATCTGTGGCGGCGCGATTTCACCGGCGGGTGCGGATTGTTCAGCTTTGTGTTCAAAGGTGGCAGCAGCGCGGCGCGCGACGCCGCGATCGACGCGCTGGCGTTGTTTGGCATCGGGTTCAGCTGGGGCGGGTTTGAAAGCCTGGCCACGCCGGTCGATCCCGCGCCGATCCGCAGCGCCAGCGCCTGGCCGCCCGCGCACTGGGACCAGGCCGACCGGTTCGGCGTGCGGCTGGCGGTGGGATTGGAAGATGCCGCCGACCTGATCGCCGATCTCGATCGCGCAATCGGGGTATGGCGCCGGGCAACGCGGACTGCAGCATGACCAGCACCGCCCGCCATCTCGCCGCCGGGGAGCGCGCGGTCAATGCGCATATCCACGCGATCAACGCACAGATTCACGACTGGGCCAATACGCTCGACGATATCAGCATCGATATTGGCAGATATCATATC
The DNA here is from genome assembly GCA_043732365.1 of Novosphingobium sp. Classification (GTDB taxonomy): domain Bacteria; phylum Pseudomonadota; class Alphaproteobacteria; order Sphingomonadales; family Sphingomonadaceae; genus Novosphingobium. The sequence continues at coordinate 5,597 of JAYTHT010000151.1, forward strand.
TCGCTTGCCAACGCGCTGTGGATGGTGGCGGTG